>JBIILW010000221.1:0-4066 GCA_044338265.1 Bacteroidia bacterium
CCAACATAACTGTTGCTGCATTTTGAGTGCTAATTTTTAAATCAGTTTCGTGCAGTTTCCCCTTAGCAGTTGCCACCATTAATTCCACAAAATCTGATTCAATTAAAGGCAAAACAGTTTCTGTCTCAGGATCACCCATTCGACAATTATACTCAATAACCACAGGCTCCTCGCCTACTTTTATTAAGCCAATAAATATAAAACCTACATATTTTATGTTTTCATTTTTCAGTCCGCTAATGGTTGGTTCAATGATTTTAACAATTACATTTTGCATAAATTCATCATTGGCAAAAGGTACTGGGGAAATAGCTCCCATTCCACCTGTGTTTAAACCTGTTTCGCCCACTCCTATTCGTTTATAATCTTTTGCCGTTGGTAAAATTTTATATGAATTTCCATCGCTTAACACAAAAACCGATAATTCAATTCCAGTCAAAAATTCTTCAATCACCACTTTGCTGCTTGCCGCACCAAACTTTTTATCGCTAATCATTTGTTGTAATTCGATGGTGGCTTCTTCCAAAGTTTGGCAAATCAAAACACCTTTTCCGGCCGCCAATCCATCGGCTTTTAACACAATTGGCATTTTTTGAGTTTTTAAATATTCAAGGCCCTCGTTTAAATTATTGCTGGTAAAAGTTTGATAAGCTGCTGTAGGAATATTGTTTTTATACATAAAAGCTTTGCTCCAATCTTTGCTAGCTTCCATGGTTGCTCCCATTTTATCAGGTCCAATAAATAAAATATTTTTTAAATTTTCATGGACTTCAAAATAATCGCGAATACCTAGCACCAAAGGTTCTTCCGGACCAACGATTAATAATTCAATTGTATTTTCTATGCAAAATTGACCAACAACTTCAAAATCATTCGGATTTATTTTTACATTTTTTCCAAATTCAGAAGTTCCAGCATTGCCAGGGGCAATAAAAAGTTGAGTACAAAAAGTGCTTTGCGACAGCTTATAAGCAAAAGCATGCTCACGTCCGCCAGCACCAATCAATAAAATATTCATGAGGGCAAATATATCATTTCAAAAATGTTTTTGTAATTAAACCCTTTTGAAATGATGAATATTAGGAAGAAAAGATTCTTTTATTTTTACCTACTCACCATATCAAAGGCTTCATCTGGAATATCATTGATGTTTAATACCAAAAATCCATCTAAGGAATTATTGAATTTTGGATCCACATTGAAAGCAATAATTTTTCCATTTAACTTCAAATATTTTTTTACCAAAACTGGAATTTTTGAATGATTGGTTTCTATTTCACCAATAAAATTATCCAATGTTTTAATGTCGTCTCTGTGTTTTTCGAGCAATAACTTTTTGTCTTCGCTAGTGTATTGATATTTGAATTTTTTGCGTGGTTTTACCATTTTCGATAATGCTTTATCGTAATGATTATGTCGGATATAAGCCACCAATAAATCCTTTGATAAGTTAGAAAACTCACCACTAATACTAACAGGACCAATCATGTAATTAAACCGTCCTTTGTGTTGTTTCAAAAACTCGTTGATGCCTTTCCAAAGCAGCATTAAACTTAATGGTTTACGCTGATATTCCAATGTTACAAACGATCTTCCCAATTCTATGCTATCTTTTAAAATAGGTGCAAACTCTTTTTTAAGCTTAAATAATTGATTTAAATAAAATCCTTTTTTGCCAAATTGTTTGTATAATTCATCGCCTAAACCAATGCGATAGGCACCCACAATTTTTTGAGCTTTTGCATCCCAAATGAACAAATGTTTGTAGTACAAATCAAATTCATCGGTATCAAAACTTCGATTTGTTCCTTCGCCAACTGCTCTAAAAGTTATTTCGCGCAAGCGAGTAATTTCCTTTAAAACATTGGGAATATTAAATGCATTACTAATATAAACCTCAAAATTTTCGTGCTTATAAACTTGGTCGTTTTGAATATTATCAATGTCGTTTTGAATGGCAATATTTAAGGTCTCGGCTATAATTGGTTTGGGTTTAATCAGCTTGCTCAAGTTTATTTTAAAAAACTTTTTTACTTCAATTCCCGAACCTAAGGCATAAGTTTTAGCCCTCACAAAACGAAGTAATTCATCACTGTCTTCAAATTCGTTGAGTACTTTTGGTAAAATTGGTTTACCAATTCTAACTATTACTTTTTGCTTTTTGTTAAATAATTCAGAAGGTAATTTTACGGTTCTTAGATTTGGACTAATTAAACCCAATAAATTAAAGACTAAACTATTATGTCCACTAAAATAAATAGGCAAAACTTTCACATTGGCTTTTTGAATAATTTTACCAATGGTTGGATCCCATTTTTTATCGGTAATTTTCAAAGTATTTAATTGCAAAGCTGAAACTTCTCCCGCGGGAAAAATTCCAATTGGATGTTCCTGTATATGACCCAAAACTTCTTTTAAACCACTTACATTCATGCTGCTTTTTTTAGCATTGTTAAAAGGATTTACAGCAATGATATAATTTTTTAAAGGGGGAATTTGTTGCAATAAATAATTAGCCAAAAACTTGGTATCTGGTCTTATTTTATTTAAAATAGATAAACTTATTAATCCATCAATTCCACCATATGGATGATTGGAAATGGCAATAAAAGGTTCCGTTCTTGGAATATTCTTCAAATCTTCAGCATCAATTTCGTATTCAATGCCTAATTCCTCTAACATTTTATCGGTAAATTCAAAACCTTGAAGCTCAGAAAAAGGACTGTATGCTTCATTTAATTTGTCAAGCTTTAGCAGTTTCATGATTGCTGGAGCTAGTAAACTAACATGCAATTTTTGTAACTTTAAGGCTTTGGCTATATCTTTTTCGTTGATTAATTCACTCATTCTTTATAATAATTAAAGTATATATTTGAAACATCAAAGCTAATCAATTTTAGGTTTAGCAAATGTAAAGTAATTGTTAAGTGAAAATTGCTAAAACTATTTTTAAGAATAATTCTTGTTTGTTTTAATGCTACAAAACGAATTACAATGATTATTAGTTGTTTAATATTTAGTAAAAGTAAATTGTGGAAATAAAAACGCAATAGTTGAAAAATTGTATAGATAATTTGCATTCATAAGTTCATTTTCGCATTTCTTGATTTTTGAAACTCCATATCAATTCATAGCCATTGAAGGCAATATAGGTGCAGGTAAAAGCACTTTAGTAAACATGCTTTCTGATGTTTTAAAAGCAAAAAAAATCATGGAGGAATTTGAAGACAATTCCTTTCTTCCAAAATTTTATGAGAATAGAAGTAGGTATGCTTTCCCATTAGAAATGAGTTTTTTGGCCGCTCGATTTAACCAATTAAAAAAACAATTGGTGGAAGATAAATTGTTTGGCGAGCCCATTATAAGCGATTATATTTTTGCTAAATGTTTGTTGTTTTCTCAAAACACATTAGACGATGACGAGTATAAATTATACCGACAAATGTTTGAAATTATTAATTTCCAAATTCCTCAACCCGATTTATTAGTGTATTTACATGCACCCATTGAAAAACTACAATGGAATATTTCAAATAGAGGTAGGGTTTATGAAAAAAAAATAGAAGACAATTACCTTCAAAGTTTACAAGAAACTTATTTTAAATACATGAATAGCCAAACAAATACAAGGGTTTTGGTGGTTAATTGTGCTGGATTAGATTTTGTAAATAATGCCAACGATTTCGATTTTTTATTGCAAGCAATTTGCAAAGAATTTCCCGTTGGAATGAATTACTTATAAAAAAGTTGGCATTTCGGTTTCTATTAAAATAGGCTCCTTTTTTACCGGATGTACAAAACTTAAACTAAACGAATGCAAACAAATGCTTCCATTTTTATTTGGAGTTTGTGCACCATATTTTACATCGCCAGCAATGCTACATCCAATATATGCCAACTGCGCCCTAATTTGATGTTTCCGACCCGTTAATAATTTTATTTTTAGCCAACTGTATCGTCCTTCTTTTTTCAAAACAGTATATTCCAATTGTGCTTTAATGGCTTTGGTTACTTCTTCATCAAATGCTTTGGTCATGTTTTTGGTTTCATCTCTGCGCAACCAATG
>JBIILW010000222.1:0-4063 GCA_044338265.1 Bacteroidia bacterium
CTGTACCAGAAGCACGCATGTTTGTTAATTTTTTCTCTTTAGTAATGTTTACTACTAAATCGTCATGGCGGTTATTTTCACCAATAATCATTCCCATGTAAATTTCATCACCAGCTTCCACAAAGAAGTTTCCACGGTCTTGTAATTTATCAATTGAATAAGCAATAGCAGTTCCTTGTTCACCACTAATCATAACTCCTGCCATTCTGCTAGGAATTGGACCTTTCCAAGGCTCAAAAGCTTTGAAACGATGTGCCATAATTGCCTCGCCAGCAGTAGCTGTTAAAACGTTATTACGTAAACCAATGATACCACGTGAAGGAATTTCAAATTCTAAATGAATCAAATCACCCTTAGGTTCCATGATAATCATATCACCTTTACGTTGGCTTACCAATTCTATCACTTTGCCCGAAACTTCCAAAGGAACATCTACAGTTAAAATTTCCATTGGCTCACATTTTACACCGTCAATTTCCTTAACAATAACTTGTGGTTGTCCAACTTGTAATTCGTAACCTTCACGTCTCATGGTTTCAATTAAAACCGATAAATGTAATATACCACGACCAAATACTAAATATGAATCTGCTTGACCAGTTTCTTCAACTCTTAAAGCTAAATTTTTCTCTAATTCTTTGAATAATCGATCACGTAAATGGCGAGAAGTAACAAATTTACCATCTTTACCAAAGAAAGGTGAATTGTTAATACAGAACAACATGTTCATGGTAGGCTCGTCAATGTTAATTGGAATTAAACCTTCAGGATTTTCAAAATCAGCAACGGTATCGCCAATTTCAAAACCTTCAATACCCATAATTGCACAAATATCGCCAGCAAAAGCTTCTTCTACTTTTAATTTACCTAAACCTTCAAAAGTATATAATTCCTTAACACGTGATTTTTGGATAGAACCATCGCGTTTTACCAAACTAATTGGTTGATTTACTTTAATATTTCCACGTAAAATACGTCCAATAGCAATCCTTCCAGTAAATGAAGAATAATCTAATGAAGTAATTTGCATTTGTAAATTACCAATTTCCACATGAGGGTCAGGCATTTCAGTAATAATATCATCTAATAATGTGGTGAAATCAGTAGTTGGATTTTTCCAATCTCTACCCATCCAACCCATTTTAGAACTGCCATATAATGTATGGAAATTTAATTGCTCTTCTGTGGCATCTAAGTTAAAAAACAAATCAAAAACAGCATCATGAATTTCATCAGGACGACAGTTTGGTTTATCAACTTTATTAATTACAACAATAGCTCTTTTTCCTAAAGCCAATGCTTTTTGTAATACGAAACGAGTTTGAGGCATAGGACCTTCAAATGCATCTACTAACAAAAGTACACCATCAGCCATGTTCAAAACACGTTCTACTTCACCACCAAAATCCGCGTGACCAGGGGTATCAATAATATTGATTTTATAACCTTTGTATTGAACAGAAATATTTTTTGCAAGGATTGTTATACCGCGTTCACGCTCTAAATCGTTGTTATCTAATATTAAATCTCCTTTTTCTTGGTTTTCGCGGAAAAGTTGAGTTTGGTGTAAAATTTTATCAACCAATGTAGTTTTCCCGTGATCTACGTGGGCAATAATAGCTATGTTTCTGATTTTTTGCATGTAAAGTCTTTTTTAAAAGGGTGCAAAAGTATGCAATTTAAATTAATAAAAAAAGGTTTACTTAGTTTCTTAATGATTTAACAACAAAAAGAAATTACAATTTCAATTTTATTCATAATAACTAACTCTTTCCAATGCTTATAGCTTTAAAAAATTATCAAACATTATCGTTGGGTTTAAATTATTACTCTTTAAGATAAAAATATTTCTTTTATTTGCAGCAAATAACAAAACAAAAATAATAATGAGTTACGATTTAGTAGTAATAGGTAGTGGTCCTGGAGGATATGTAGCTGCCATCAGAGCAAGTCAGTTAGGTTTAAAAACTGCAATTATAGAAAAAGCTGAAATGGGTGGTGTTTGTTTAAATTGGGGTTGTATTCCAACTAAAGCCTTGCTTAAATCGGCTCAAGTTTTTGAATATATAAAACATGCTGCCGATTATGGAATAAATGTTCAAGGTGCTGAACACGATTTTAGTGCTGTAGTAAAACGTAGCCGTGGTGTTGCCGATAACATGAGCAAAGGCATTGCATTTTTAATGAAAAAAAATAAAATTGAAATTATTGCTGGACATGGAAAATTATTAGCTGCTGGAAAAGTAGAAGTTACAGACGCTACTGGTACTAAAAAAACTGTTGAATCAAAACACATCATTTTGGCAACTGGTGCTCGCAGCCGTGAATTACCAAATGTAAAAATTGATAATAAAAAAGTGTTAGGTTACCGCGATGCAATGGTATTAGCTATACAACCAAAAACTATGTTGGTAATGGGTAGTGGCGCTATTGGATGCGAGTTTGCCTATTTTTATAACAGCATGGGTACTAAAGTTACCATTGTAGAATTTTTACCAACTATTTTACCCGTTGAAGATGAAGATTCAAGCAAGGAAGTGACCAAAGCATTTAAAAAATCAGGCATTGAAATTTTAACTTCTGCCTCGGTAGAAAAAGTAGATGCAAGTGGCGAAGGTTGCAAAGTAACCATTAAAACTGCGGAAGGTTTGAAAGAAATGCAAGTAGATGTAGTGCTTTCGGCTGTAGGAATTCAAACAAATTTAGAAAATTTAGGACTAGAAACTTTAGGTGTTAAAACCGATAAAGGCAAAGTGTTGGTGGATGATTTTTACCAAACCAATGTAAAAGGTGTATACGCCATTGGCGATATTGTAAAAGGACAATCATTGGCACACGTAGCAAGTGCCGAGGGAATTATTTGTGTAGAAAAAATTGCAGGACATCATCCTGAACCTTTAAATTATAATAATATTCCTGGTTGTACTTATAGTTCGCCAGAAGTAGCCTCAGTTGGTTATACTGAAAAAGCTGCGAAAGAAGCTGGTTACGAATTGAAAATTGGAAAATTCCCTTTTAGCGCAAGTGGTAAGGCGAGTGCTGGTGGCGTAAAAGAAGGTTTTGTAAAAGTTATTTTTGATGCTAAATATGGTGAGTTTTTAGGTGCTCACATGGTAGGTGCTAACGTAACTGAAATGATTGCTGAAGTAGTAGTAGCGCGTAAGTTAGAAACTACAGGAATGGAAATTATCAAATCTGTTCATCCACATCCAACCATGAGCGAGGCCATTATGGAAGCTGCTGCTCAAGCTTATGGTGAGTGTATTCATTTGTAGGAAGTTTTAAGTTATAAGTGTTAAGTGTTAAGTTTGTCCATGGTTGGTGTCCTCACCAATCATAGTTGAATAATATTGGTCCAAAGTAGTTGTACTCACCAATCACTCAAAACAGATTGTTAGTGCCGATAGTGATTGGCAATCAACTTAGGACGAAGAAATAAAAAATATATAAAAAAAGGCTTCAATTGAGGCCTTTTTTTGTAACAATAATAATATATGTAAATGATGATAGTAGGAATAATTCCAGCAAGGTACGAAAGTTCACGTTTTCCAGGAAAACCATTGATCAATATTGATGGTAAAACCATGATTCAACGAGTGTATGAACAAGCAAGTAAGGCCAATTCACTAACACATGTAATCGTGGCTACCGATGATGAAAGAATTTACAAGCATGTAGAAAGTTTTGGAGGCAAAGCTGTCTATACTAAAAAAGACCATCCAAGCGGAACCGATAGAAGTTTTGAAGCACTTAAAAATGCTGGATTTGATGCACAATATATCATCAATATTCAGGGCGATGAACCATTTATTGACCCAAGTCAAATAGAATTATTGGCTGCCTTATGCGATGGAAAAACGGAGTTAGCTACCTTAATGATACAAGTAGATGACCATGATGTTTTGTTCGACATGGGTGAAGTAAAAATTACTTTAAATAACCAAAACGAAGCTTTGTATTTTAGCCGCATGGTAATTCCATATATCAAAGGAATTCCTCAGTCTGATTGGCATTTACACCACAATTATTACCGCCATGTTGGTATGTATGCATACCGCAATGA
>JBIILW010000223.1:0-4056 GCA_044338265.1 Bacteroidia bacterium
TATTGCCCAAGCATCATAAGGACCAGGACGAGTAGTAAAATAATCGCCTTGTTTGCTTTTATCTAAAGCAACATTTACTGCAGGATAATCCATTACCGAGGCTATTAAACCAATTTTTCGAGTAATGTCTTTTTTGTTTATTTGGTTTGGTTTAAGCATTTGGCTGGCCTTCATATTGTGGTTTAAACCCATGGTATGACCCATTTCGTGCATCACCAAATAGTACAATGATTGCTTAATGTATTCACGTTTTTCTACTTCGCTGATGCCTTGCAATTGCATGGCATTTAAACCAAATAACGAAGTTTGGTGTAATTGATTATTTGCATCGCAAAAAGTATTCATGTTTTTACTAAATGGCTTTTGAATATTCATTGCATTGGCATCAAATAACTCTTCTTGGCGTAATTTATTAGTAACAAAAATGTATTCAAACATAATGTCAGCACCTAAAATTTGACCTGTTCTTGGATCCACAAAACTAGGCCCATAACCACCAAAAGGTGGCTGTGGCGATGAAGTCCAACGCAATACATTGTAACGAATATCACCAGCATCCCAAGTAGCAGTGTCGGGTTGCTCTTTTATAAGCACAGCATTTTTAAAGCCTGCAGCTTCAAAAGCCAAATTCCATTTTTCGCCAGCTTCTTTAATGGTTGCTTTAAATTCTGAAGGCGTGGTATTTTCAATCCACCAAGTAATGGGTTCTATTGGTTCAGAAATGGCAGCATTGGTATCTTTTTTCTCTAAATTCCAACGGTGAATCATGTCTTTAAAAGCAACGGCATTTGTTGTGGTCATGTCTTCTACTTCCTCACTAAAATAACCCACTCTAGGATCATCTGATCTGGGTTTAAAATTATTTTTTGGTGCTTCAATTAAAGTATGTTGTAAAAATATACTTACCGCGCGTTCATCGGCTACTTCCTTGCCTCCGCCAGCAGTTGGCATTGGATTATCGTATACATATTCTACAATTAAATCTGTGTTTTTTTCATAGTTTTTTATACTTGAAAATTTGGTTTTTTCTTTGCTCAATCCGCCCAAACTAAAACCGGCAGGTAATCCAAAAAATGGTGATGGCTTAACTTGGCACATGCTTTCACTTAAAAAAATGGAACTTGCATCTAATAATATTTCACCTTTTTTTACATCTTCAGCAACTATTTTCTGATTAACCAAAATAGCATCACTAATATTTGCGTTAGCCGATTTACTAATTGGATTATTTTTATCGAAATAATAGCCTGTGTTTTTTATTACAAATTCTATTTTATCAAAATACCTGCGAATAGTAAATAATTTGTTATCGCGGAAGCTACCTCTAAAATGTCCAGCTGCCACCACACCATCAACGGTATAAGAAAAATAAATATACTCTTTGTTTAATTGATCTTTTTTAAGCACCATGAATAAATTTCCGGTAACTGTATCTTGGAAAAGTGGAAACAATCCATCCGTTTTTTTGCACGATTTTGTCTTATCAGCAATGGTAGTAACTTTGGGTGCAGCGGGTGCAACTGCAATAGGTTTTTTCTTGGTAGCACAAGAAGCTACAACTAAAAAAGCAATGGTTATCAAGGAGATTTTACGCATATTTATAATTTGTTATTTAAGCAAATGTGCTTTTTTAAGTTAACAAACCAAAACCATTTATGTAAAGCAGGTCTTTATTTTTTGTGAAATCTTATTAATCTGACCCAATTACTTTGTATTTAAATATATTTAGATATTTTCGAACCTTAATAAAAATCATAATTTGAAAAATCTTATATTTACTATTTTAATTATTCTCCTTTGCGTTGTTAATACAATAGCACAAACTATCATTCAAGGCAGTGTAACTGATGCCAAAACAAACGAAAAGTTGATTGGTGTTTCGGTTTTAATTAAAGGTTCGGCCAAAGGTGTTCAAACTGATTATGATGGGCAGTTTATTTTGAAAACAACAAATAATTTACCATTAACATTGGTAATAAAATATTTGGGATTTGAAACCAAGGAAATAAATATAAACGATTCGAAGACTAAATTGACGGTTAAACTTTCAAAATCGGAAAGGGCTTTAAAAGAAGTATCAGTTAGAGATAGCCGCATTACTGAAAAAATGAAGCAAAATCCTTTGACCGTTGAAACCATGGATGCCATTGCTATTAAGCAAACACCTGCAGCCAATTTTTATGAAGGTTTGGCTCATTTAAAAGGAGTGGATATTACATCGGCAAGTATAGGTTTCAAAATTATAAATACCCGTGGTTTTAATTCTACTTCACCTGTTCGTTCGCTTCAATTAATTGATGGCGTTGATAACCAATCGCCAGGATTGAACTTTAGTTTAGGAAATTTTTTAGGCGCTTCAGAACTCGATATTCAAAAAGTAGATTTAGTAGTAGGCGCAAGTTCGGCTTATTACGGACCAAATGCATTTAATGGTGTGATAAACATGCAAACCAAAAATCCATTTTTATACCCTGGTTTTAGTGCGCAAGTAAAAATAGGCGAACGAAATTTAACTGAAACAGCCATTCGTTGGGCAAAAGTGATAAAGAACAAAGCCGGTGAAGACAAATTTGCTTACAAAGTAAACTTGTTTTACATGCGTGCCAATGATTGGAATGCAACCAATGATAACGCCACTTCGCAATCACCGGTTGGCATTAATAACCCAGGAGGTTACGATGCTGTAAACCGTTATGGTGATGAATATACAAGCCGTATTTTTTATACCCCTCCAACCAATGTATTGGATTTAAATAAAGGTTACTATTTAAGAAATGGTTATAACGAAAGTGATTTGGTAGATTACAATTCAAAAAACTTAAAAATTGGCGCTGCTGCGCATTATAAAGTTACTAAAAATACTGAGTTAATTTATACCACAAATTTTGGAACAGGAACTACCGTTTACCAAGGTGAAAACAGGTTCAGTTTGCGTGATATTTTATTTTTTCAAAATAAATTAGAACTCAAAAAAGAGAATCGTTTTTTTGTAAGGGTTTATGCTACCAACGAAGATGCTGGAAATAGTTATGATGCTTACAATACTGCATTGCTCATGCAAAAAGCAGCTAAAAGCGATTTGGATTGGGGAAAAGATTATAATAATTCTTTGACTCAAACTTTGTCTGGTGAAATTGAAAATTGGTATGCAGCAAATTCTGGACAAGGAATAAGATTAGATACCATTCCTGCAAACAAACGTTTGAGCTATATTGACAACTATTGGAAAAATAATTTTGCTGATAAAATTGCCAAGTTTCACGCTACTGCCAGAGATATAGCAAATTCCGCTGGGATTGGTAGTGTTTCTGCCTTAGATAGATTTGCTCCTGGAACTGCTCGTTTTGATTCTGCTTTTAAATCTATTACCAGCTTAAATAATACTCAAGGTGGTTCACGTTTCTTTGACCAATCGGCCTTATACCATGCTGCTGCTGAATTTAAATTCAATACTGACGAAATTTACAATAGCAAATTAAATTTAGATGTGATAGTTGGAGGAAATTACAGAATTTATGTGCCGTTTTCGCAAGGAACAATTTTTAAAGATGGAAACGAAATGATTACTTTATATGCCAAAGATTCATTGGGAAATATTTTAAAGCAAAAAAGTGATGGAAACGATTCAATTATTGGTAAAAAAAGTAATGGGTTTACTCAAATTACCAACCAAGAATTTGGAATGTATATTGGTTTTGAACGCAAGTTTTTAGACAATAAATTAAAAATGAGTGTGACTAATAGAGTAGATAAAAACCAAAACTTTAATTGGCTGTGGTCGCCTGCGGCAACAATGGTTTACACCAAAAACAAAAATGTATTTCGCTTTTCACTTTCATCGGCTATACGCAACCCAACACTTACCGACCAATACTTTAATTTAAATGTTGGAAGAGCAACATTATTGGGCAACTTAAATGGTTTTAAAAATCTAATTGCCATTGATACTTTGATTGATATTTTTAATACTGGTAGGTTTACTGCCAGTGGTTCCGATAGGTTAAAAACCGCCTCTTTCGACATTGAAGCCATTAGACCTGAAAGATGTAAATCGGT
>JBIILW010000012.1:0-14308 GCA_044338265.1 Bacteroidia bacterium
CTCAGAAATGTATTTTGGGTGGGCGGAAATGGTTCTTATAAAGCTGCTGTTAATAATCCATCAAAAGACGTTGTGAATAGTACTTTAATTTGTAACAGGTATTATAGAAGTGGCTCCACCACATACGATGCATTGGTAGTTTTTTCTGATGTAATTCGCAATGCAAAAGCATTTGAAGATGGCACGCTAATAATGAAAATGAAACTATATACCACCGCACCAATTGGAACGGATGTAAATATTAATTTTGAAAACAGAAGTTTATCTGGATCAAACTATCCATCTGGAAGACGTTGCGTTTTACAAGCTAAAACTACTAAAACAAGGGCTTGGGAAGAGTTAACGTTTAAATTGATTTTGAATCCTGACGGCAATACTCCTGAAGGAAGCATTGATCAATTGGTAATTTTATTTGCTCCAAATTCTAATAACTCTGACGTGTTTTATTTTGACGAATTTGGTTTGATTGAAACACCTTGTAAAACTGCAACTAGTAGCATCAATGAAAGCGAAATTTTAGAGAATAAAATTAATATTTATCCAAATCCATTTACCAATCAAATAAGCATAGAAGCAACATTTGTTCCTTCACAAATTATTGTGTTTGATTTAACTGGAAAGGAATTGATTGCTGCTAAAAATATTGACGAAGTAAATAAGCAAATTCCTTCTTTAAACATAGGAAGTTATCTTATTAGGATTACAAATAATGAACGTCATTTCTATTTTAAAATTGTAAAAACCAATCCATAATTCATGAAAAATAAATTTTTTGGTTTACTGCTTTTTTGTTTTTGTTTTCAATCCATTTTTGCGCAAGTATTAAAGGTTGAAATTACTAAAAATTCAAATGGGAATTTCCAATTGCTACGCAATAACCTACCTTATTATGTAAAAGGTGCAGGTGGCGATGTTTTTATGGATAAAACCGAAGCAGCTGGAGGAAATTCAGTGAGAATTTGGGGCGCCGAAAATGCGCAAGAAGTGTTAGACGAAGCTCAAAAACATGGATTAACAGTAATGCTTGGACTTTGGATGCCTCCGGAAAGGACTGGATTTGATTACAGTGACAAATGGGCCTGCCAGGATCAATTGGAGCAGTTTAAAGCTGTTGTAAATAGGTTTAAAAACCATCCAGCTTTACTACTTTGGGGAATAGGAAATGAAGTAGATTTGGATTATACCGATTTTTCGGTTTGGAAAAATGTGCAAGCCATTGCTGCCATGATTCATGAAGAAGATAAGAATCACCCAACTTCTACTGTTACCGCGGGAATAGATGCACCCGAAGTTCATTTAATCAATGAAATTTGTCACGACATTGATATTTTAGGTGTGAATACTTATGGCGATTTGCCAGCATTGGCAGAGAAAATAAAACTTTTTGGTTGGAAAAAACCATATTTGGTTACTGAATGGGGTCCAAACGGTCATTGGGAAGTGGCCAAAGTAAAGTGGGGCGCTGCCATTGAACAAACTTCAACCGAAAAAGCAATTACTTACAGAAAAAGATATAATGAAAATATTATCAGTGATAGCAATCAATGTTTGGGTTCATACGCATTTTTATGGGGACAAAAACAAGAAACTACACCTACTTGGTATGGAGTTTTTGTAGAAAAAAAACAAACGGAAGCAGTAAATGTATTGCAAGAAGTTTGGAGCGGAAAAGCTCCGCAATTTTGGGCTCCTCAAATTGATTCTTTTTTGCTCAATAATGAATTGCCAACAAAAAGTTTGGAATTTAAAAAAGGTGCAAATGTGAATTTGAAACTAAAAATAACTCATTCTGATTTGGCAAGCTTAACTTATAAATGGGAGCTTTTACCCGAAAGTGAATTTACTGGAACCGGTGGAGATGCTGAAAAAAGGCCCGATGCTATGCCTATCAATGTAAAAGGAAATGTGGCAAATGGGTACAATTTTAAAGCACCATTTCAAAAAGGAGCATACCGCATATTTGTATATATTTACGATACCCACGACCAAGTAGCTTGCGCCAACTTTCCGTTTTGGGTGAAGTAGATCGGGATTTTTGATTTTGAAAACTCGCTTTTATACTTCTTACGCTTGGCCAAGCTATGGCTATTTAAGCGTCTGATAAAGATTAAATTTATTGTCCAAAAACCTCCAAATAAACTTTGCTTAAATCAACATAACTTTGTGCATTGGCTTTAATTTTTTCAACTTGTTCGGGAGTAATTTGCTTCACCACTTTTGCAGGTGATCCAAGCACCAATGAATAAGGTGGAATTTGCATGCCCTCTGTTACCAATGCATTTGCGCCAACAATGCAAAAATCGCCAATAACAGCATTGTTTAAAATGGTAGCATGCATACCAACTAATACATGGTTTCCAATTTTAGCACCATGCACAATAGCCGAGTGCCCAATGATACAATCGTGGCCAATATGAACAGAACAATTAGGATCCACATGAACAACAGCATTGTCTTGAACATTAGTTCTATCGCCAATAATAATGGTATCATTATCACCACGGAGAACTGCACCAAACCAAATAGAAACTTCATTTCCTAGGTTTATATTTCCAAAAACGGTGGCGTTGTTTGCTATAAAAACATCATTGCCTTTAACAATGGTTTTAGCTAAGGTTTGTTTCATTTTTTCTTTATCCAACATGGTTTATAAATCTAAAGCAATGTCTAAATAAACATAAATATCATCAGGTAATTCATCCCCTTTTTTGGTGGCACGTTTATGACCAGTTCTTACTATAATTAAATGGGTGTCTGGCACCGCAAAAATGTATTGTCCACGAATGCCTCGGCAATAAAATATATCATGACCTTTGTGTTTCATCATCCACCATTGGTAACCATACTTGTCATTTGCTTTACCTTCTGTATCTTTTAAATTAGCCAATTGAATGGATTCATTGATGTATGTAGTATCTAATAATTGTTCGCCATTCCAATTGCCTTTATCTCTGTAAAGCTTCGCAAAACGAGCAAAATCGCGGGTAGTAGCATACCAGCAGCAACTTACTTTTTCCATTCCAGCATTATCCAAACTCCAAAATGCGGGTTGTTCCGCACCCATTTTTTGCCATAAATTTTCAGTAGCAAAAGTAGAAATACTTTTATTTCCCAGTAATTTTTTTAAAATAATACCCAATAATTGTGTATCGCCACCTTTGTATTTCCAAGTAATTCCTGGTGCTTCTTTCACTCCTGATTTTAAAGTTAAGGCATTTACATCATCACCATAATAAGCTTCACTTGGCCACGCCCACGGACTTGAATATGTTTCATCAAAATCAACTCCACTGCTCATAGTAAGCAAATGTTTAATGGTAATTTTTGCTTTATCGCCTTCTTTATAACTATCAATATAATTGCCTACGGGTTCGTCTACATTTTTTATTAAACCTTGTTTGATAGCAATTCCAATTAAAGCAGCGGTAAAACTTTTGGCCATACTGAACGAATTGGTCACACTTTTATCGTTGTATTGTTCCCAATAATTTTCATAAATAATTGAATCGTTTTTGATAACTAAGTAAGATGTGGTTTTAAAATCTTCCATTTTTTTCATCAAAGCGGGATCGATTTTTGCTTTATTATAATTTACCGAAATGGGCCATGGTTGTGGTTTTGTAGCCGTCATTTCTCTGTAAGGAAATGAATTGAGTTCATCAATATCTGGACTTAATTTACCACTAAAAATGGTCATGGCAAAAACACGGTTTAAGAAGGTTTTGCCACTAATTAAAATGGCAGCTTCGCCAATAACTAGTAAACTAATAATGACTATTAAAAACCATTTGATGAATTTCATATTTTTTGTTTAATTATTTTGAAAAGATTCCAAATATAAAATTATTTGTGAAATATGGTTGGTTGGAAATCTGAGTAAAAAAAATAGTTTTCTACTTCTTAAACTGCGTTTCGTAAAGGGCAGTATAAAAACCATCTTTTATTTGCAATAAGCTTTCATGGGTGCCACGTTCTTTAATTTCGCCTTTATCTAACACCAAAATTTCATTGGCTTTTTGAATGGTGGAAAGTCGGTGAGCAATAACAATGCTGGTGCGGCCTTCCATCATTTTTGCAATGGCATACTGAATAATATCTTCTGTTTCTTGGTCAATGCTTGAAGTGGCTTCATCTAAAACCAACACGGTTGGATTTACCACCATGGCTCTTACAAAAGATATCAATTGCCTTTGGCCCATGCTTAAAGTTAAACCACGTTCTTGCACCGATTGATGGTAAGCATTTGGCAAACGACTGATGAAATCGTGTGCGCCCAAAAGTTTTGAAGTAGCCACTACTTGTTCCATCGTAATGTTTTTATTGAACAAAGTAATGTTATCGTAAATGGAGCCACTGAACAAAAACACATCTTGTAAAACTACAGCAATATGGCTTCTTAAACTATCGGTTTGGTATTGCTTTAGCTCAATTCCATCAATTAATATTTCACCTTTTTGATAATCGTAAAATCGACTCAATAAATTAATGATAGACGATTTTCCCGCACCTGTTGCACCCACCAAAGCCATGTTCTTTCCTTTGTTTAAGGTAAACGAAATATTTTTTAACACATAATCTTCATCAATGTATGCAAAACTGATGTTCTTAAATGCTATTTGATTTTGTAGCGATTCTAGTCGTAAATTTCCGCTGGTTTCTATATGAGATTCATCGTCAATTAAAGCAAAAATACGTTTGCTAGCTACCATTCCCATTTGCAAAGTATTGAACTTATCAGCTATTTGCCTAATAGGCCTAAAAAACATGGTAATGTACATAATAAATGCTACAATTACACCTGCTGAAGCTTGGCCAACAATGGTTTCTTTTGCACCATACCAAACCACTAAACCTATGGCAATACTGGAAATAATTTCTACAATTGGGAAGAAAACAGAATAATAAAAAACGCCTTTTATGTTTGCATCTCTGTGTTGTTTATTGATGACATTAAACTTTTCAAATTCTTCGTCTTGTTTGTTAAAAATTTGAACTATTTGCATACCTGTGATATGTTCTTGCACAAAAGTATTTAGTTCCGAAACTTTGTTCCTTACTTCTTCAAACGAAACTCGAACACGCTCTTTGAACCAATAAGCCGCAATGAGTAAAAAAGGAAAAATTGCCAAACTAACCAATGTTAATTTCCAACTTTCGTAAAACATAAAACTAAGGATGAAAATGATTTGCAATAAATCGCCCATGATGCTAATAAAACCTTCACTAAAAACTTCAGTAATGGTTTCAATATCGCTGATACAGCGCGTTACCAAAGTTCCGACAGGCGTATTATCAAAAAATTTTAAACGTAATTTACTTAAATGAGAAAAAACTTTTGCGCGTAAATCTTTAATAATTAATTGCCCTAGTAATGCGCCTAAATAACTTGAAAGTAGCTGAAAAACTGTTGAAATAATTAACAGTCCAAAAATAATTGCGGAGTAAATATAAATGTTTTTGAAATCTTTTGTAGGCAAAAAATTATCAATAACATGTTGTATTAAGTAAGGCCTAATGGTAGATAAAATTGCAAATAAAATAGTGAATAAAAAAGTAAACCAAAACAGTTTTGCATAAGGATTTGATAACTTAAATAATCGTTTTAAAACATTGTTATCAAAAGAACTTGGCTTGCTTTTTTGCATTTATTTTTTAGAGATTATACCAGTTTTTCACTCAGCTTTTCTATTTCTAATTTAGCTGGTAGGTTTTTATAAATAATATTGTACATGGCATCCATAATAGGCATTTTGATGTTCATGGTTTGATTCAATTCATAAACAGTTTTAGTGGCATAATATCCTTCTGCTATCATTTTCATCTCTAACTGTGCCGATTTAACGGAATAACCTTTTCCAATCATGGTTCCAAAAGTTCGGTTACGGCTGTGTTGCGAGTAACCCGTTACCAATAAATCGCCAAGGTACGCAGAGTGATTTATTTTTCTATCAGCATCAGTTATTGTGCGTAAAAAACGTTTCATTTCGCGAATGGCATTGCTCATTAACACCGCTTGAAAATTATCGCCATAACCTAATCCATGGCACATTCCGGCAGCTACAGCATAAATGTTTTTTAGTACAGCACCGTATTCCGTTCCGCGAACATCTTTTGAAATAACTGTTCTAATATGTTTATTGGCAAGCATTCCTGCAAAATACCTAGCAACGGTTTGGTTTGCGCTTGCAATGGTTAAGTAAGATAATTTTTCAGAGGCCACTTCTTCGGCATGACAAGGTCCTGAAATTACCACAATTTGTTCTTCGGGAATTTGGTAATCATTCATAAAAAAATCACCAACAATTTGTTTGGTATGAGGCACCAATCCTTTCACTGCAGAAACAATGGTTTTACCTTTTAAATCGTTTGCTGTAATTCCTTCTAAACTATTTAATAAAAAAGCTGATGGAATGGCAATTACTAAAATATCGCTGGTGCTAATAATTTGCTTCAAATTGCTATCCACTTCTATTGATTGTGGGTGAATTTCAACGGTGCTTAAATAATCAGGATTATGGTGTTTTTCTCTAATATAATTTGCTTTTTCTTCCGAGCGAACCCACCACTTTAAACTATTCATGGTTGTTTCAGGTAATTCACGGTGTTCAATCAACATTTTTACAATTGCTGTTGCCCAACTTCCGCCTCCAATTACTGCAATATTTTTAGGTAAATTTTGTTCCATTCGTATTTTATTTTACTTTGGGTATGCGCATTTTATATTTCGTATTAGCGCCACCTTTACTGATGTTTATTAATTTATTTTTCAATAAACGTTTTTTGAGTGGACTCAAATAATCAACAAATAATTTTCCTTTGATGTGGTCATACTCATGTTGAATCACGCGAGCTACTAATCCATCAAATTCTTCGGTATGCCAAACAAAGTTTTCATCTTGATATTTTATTTCGATATTACTCCATCTAAATACGTCTTCTCTGATGTGTGGAATGCTTAGGCATCCTTCTTCAAAAGCCCATTCTTCGCCCCATTCTTCTATCATTTCAGCATTCAAAAATGCCTTTTTTATTTTAGGACAATCTTCTTCATCAAAAGCGCTGGTGTCAATAATAAATAAACTAATGGCTTTGCCAACTTGTGGCGCTGCCAAACCAATTCCTTGCGCCTGATACATGCTTTCCCACATATTGGCAATTAATTCATTTAAGCCTTCATATTCGGCTGAAATGCTTTGTCCTACTTTTCTTAAAACGGTATCTCCGTATGCTACAATTGGTAATATCATTTATTTAAATTCAAAATATAAAATTCGAAATTCGAAGTGTAAATCCGAGATTTAGAATTTGATTAGTAATTTATTTTTTTCGAATTTCGAATTTATTTTTTCGAATTTCTATATCATAGTCATATAAGTTTGCAGAATAATTACTGCACTTACTTGATCTACATTTTCTTTTTTTTCTCTGTCTTTTTTCTTCAAACCCATTTCGGTTAAAGTACGCCTAGCTAATACTGAAGTAAAGCGTTCATCGGCTCGTTCAATTCTCATGCTTGGAAAATTTTTGACGAGCAAAGATATAAATTTTTCAATATGTGGCGTAGCATCGGTATCATCGCCATTATGACGAGTAGGTTTTCCCACCACAAAACAACTTACTTCTTCCTTTGCGGTGTAGTCTTTCAAATACTGAATTACATCTTTGCTATGCACCGTAGTTAGCGTATTGGCAATAATTTGCAATGGGTCGGTAACAGCCAAACCAACTCTTTTTGTTCCGTAATCTATTGCTAATATTCTTGCCATTTTTTATTGTTTTACCTTGTATTAGTTGCTTCGTTCCTCAGCATGACGTTTATGTAGACTTCATATTGAGGTACGAAGCATCTCTTTTTAACCAATCAACTTTATTAACTCAATTAACTAATTCCTAATGTTTAAAATGCCTCACTCCTGTAAAATACATCACCATTTTTTGTTGGTTGCAATATTGTACTGAAGCATCGTCTTTAATTGAACCTCCAGGTTGAATCACAGTTTTTATTCCTTCATTAAATGCTATTTCTACGCAATCAGGAAAAGGGAAAAATGCATCGCTACTCATAACGGAATCTGTCAAATCAAATTCAAATGCTTTGGCTTTGCCAATGGCTTGTTTCAATGCATCTACACGAGAAGTTTGTCCGCAGCCTATTCCTAATAATTGCTTGTTTTTTGCCAAAACTATGGTATTCGATTTAGCATGTTTTACTATTTTATCAGCAAATAATAAATCATCTATGGTACTTTGATTGGCACTATTTTCGGTCACCAATTGCAAGTTTTCTTGTGTTAAAATTACATCGTTTTTATCTTGTTCCAAATGGCCGTTTAGCACGGTACGCATGGTTTTGCCTTTTGGCAATAATCCATTTTTTGCTAAAATAATTCTGTTCTTTTTGCCTTTTAAAATTTGCAAAGCAGCCTCATCGTAACTTGGTGCGATTAATACTTCCAAAAATATTTTATCCATGGCATTAGCAGTTTCCACATCTATGTTTCTATTGGCAACGATTACTCCACCAAAAGCAGAAACTGGATCACCAGCTAAAGCATCGGTCCAAGCTTGCGCAATGGTTGTTCTGCTTGCTAATCCACAAGGATTATTATGTTTGATAACAGCCACAGTTGGTTCTTCAAAATCTTCAATTAAATGGGTAGCTGCATCTAAATCCAACAAATTATTATACGATAATTCTTTACCATGTAATTGTGTAAACATGCCATTTAAATCCCCATAAAAAACTCCTTTTTGATGCGGATTTTCACCATAGCGCAGTGTTTGTGCATGCATGGTACTTAAAGCTGCAAACTGAGTTTGGTTAAAATAATTTTGAATAATGGTATCGTAAGCAGCAGTAGTGGCAAAAGCTTTGGCTGCATACATTCTTCTTTGTTCAATGCTGGTTGTTCCGTTTTGTGCCAATAATGTTTCGGCTAAAACTGCATAATCATTTTTGTTGCAAATAATGCAAGTGTCATTGTGGTTTTTAGCACCTGCTCTAATTAATGAAACACCGCCAATATCAATTTTTTCAATAATCTTACTTTCTTCATTGGTGCTTGCCAATGTTTCCTCAAATGGATATAAATCAACCACTACTAAATCAAAATAAGGCATGTTAAATTCTGCCATTTCTTTTTGATCTTGCTCATTGGCTCTGCGAGCTAAAATTCCACCAAAAACTTTTGGATGCAATGTTTTTACACGTCCACCCAAAATACTTGGATATTCCGTTAAATCTTCCACTCGGTTAACCTTAATTCCTAATTGTTCAATATAATCTTGCGTACCGCCAGTACTGTAAATATTGACTCCTAATTGGTTCAAAGCTTTTGCTAAAACGTCTAAACCATCTTTGTAAAAAACTGAAATTAAAGCATTTTGCATGCTACGAGCTTGATTCATAAAAAATATTTCCTTTTAAAAACGAGCCGCGAAAGTAATATTATATACTTAAAAAATGACATTATAAAAGAGTAAAATTGACAAAAAATAAAACAAATTTTAAATCAAAAACATTTAGATTTGACAATCATTAAAAATAGCATGAAATATTTAATAAAATTTACCTTCATATACCTTTTAATTTTAATCAATTTTTCTGCCTGTAAACAAGACAAGGCAATTACAAAAGCTGGTATACACACCATTTATTCCAACTTTAAAAACGGGATAATTTTTGAATGTAAGTTAAATGGTCAAACTGTTTATGAAGCCAGTGAAAATGCTTACGATGTTTCTACATTTATTTTTGATTTTCAAGGCAAAAAGATTGGAGAATGCAATTGGGCTTTTGGAAAAGTTGATTCCATTTGTAGTCAAGTTCAAAATTGTGAAATTGTTTATTGCTGCCAAAACCACATTAGCGGACGTCCATTTACTGATAAATATGGTTTGAGTAAATAAAACTTACTTTTTGTTTTACTGCAAATAACTTGTGGCATTGCCTAAAAGTAAAAACTAGTTATAATCATTTCTAAAGTGTTCTTGAATTGTTAATGGCTTATCTCTTATATATACTGATGCCTTCGCTTCAAGCGAAGGCATCAGTTTTTAAAACGTTTATAAGAAATTCAATTTAAATCATTTAAATAACTTACCAATTCATTTATTCCTCCACATAATCCAAATCTTTATGGAAGCTTTCGGCAATATATGCAGTAGAAATAATGGCTAAGGTTAAGCAAATTAATCCAACTACTAATGCCGATGAAGTAATATTAAAACTGAAATTGCTTTGCAAAGCGGCAAAACCTAAAGTAATTGGAACTACCGCGCCACGCACAAAATTAGGAACGGTATTGGTTACTGTAGAACGAATATTGGTGCCAAATTGTTCGCAGGCTACCGTAACAAAAAGTGCCCAATAACCAGTGGCAGCACCTAATAAAAAGCACATCAGTTTAAAGTAGGAAACAGAAACTTGGTTGTTAAATAAATAGACAAAATATAAAATTAAACTAATTCCTAAATAGCCAAAAATTACTTTTTTTCTACTTTTAAATAATTGGCTGAACAAGCCACTTAACAAATCGCCAAACGACAAACCTAAATAGGCAAACATAACGCTGTCGGCTACTTTTATTTCAATACCTAAATTACGCGCAAACAAATGTGATTTATTGACCAAAACGCCAATGGTGAACCAAATGGGTAATCCGATGGCAATACACGCCAAATATTTCAGTAAGTTATTTTTATTTTTCAGTAAATTGATCAAATTCCCTTTTTGGATTGATTTGTTCGTTTCCACCATTTTATACATTCCACTTTCGTAAGTTCCTGCTCTCAGAAGCAAAAGCAATAAGCCTAAAACGCCACCAACCAAATAAGTTACTTGCCAATTTTTTAATGAAATAGAAAATGCGGTATCTAAAAACGAAACCAAATGATGGCCATTTTTGCCAATGAATGCTGCAGCAATAGCACCTAATGCTCCAACCGAAACAATGATCATGGTTCCAATTCCACGTTTCGATTTTTCCATGTTTTCACTCACCAAAGTGATTCCAGCACCTAACTCACCTGCTAATCCAATACCTGCAATGAACCTGGCTAATGCGTAACTAGGAATGTCTGTTACAAAAGCGTTGGCAATATTAGCAACTGAATACAAAATGATTGAACCAAAAAGAACAGAAACTCTGCCTTTTTTATCGCCTAAAATACCCCAAATTAATCCACCTAAAAGCATGCCTGTCATTTGACAATTAAACAGATAAGTATCTGTTTTATCCATCAGGTCGGCAGAAATAAAATCGAGTAAACTTTCTTGTTTTACAACGTTAAATACAATTAAATCATAAATATCCACAAAGTAACCAAGGGCGGCCACAATTATTAAAAAGTTAAGTTTTTTATTCATTTTAAAAACGCTAAATTGAATTGCATGATAAGAAAAATTGTTTGATTTTGAATAAATGTAAATATTTTCAATGATAAAAAATAGTCGAACACCCACCAAATTATAATATATTCGCACACTTATTTTTTTGAAATAAACATGAATAAATACAAGGTAATAGGCTTAATGAGTGGCACTTCAATGGATGGAGTTGACATTGCTTATTGCGAATTTGAATTGATAAATGATTCATGGAATTTTGAAATTAAACAAGCTCAAACCATTCCTTACGATGAAAATTGGTTGGTAAGATTAAGTCAATTACATCATCAGCCAATTCATCTTTTTCCTAAAACAGATGCGTTTTATGGAAAGTATTTAGGGAAAATTACCAAACAATTTATTGAAGAAAATAACCTTGCTGTTGATTTTATTTCATCGCACGGACATACCATTTTTCACCAACCTGAAAGCGGATTCACTGCTCAAATTGGTTGCGGAGCAGGGATTAATTCAGAAAGTAATTTGCCCGTTGTAAATAATTTTAGAAACATGGACGTAATGCTTGGTGGACAGGGTGCGCCATTAGTTCCCATTGGTGATTTTATTTTATTTGAAAAGTATGATGCGTGTTTAAATTTGGGTGGTTTTGCCAATATCAGTTTAAAAAATTCACAAAAAGCGTTTGATGTTTCACCCTGTAATATGGTGTTAAATATTATTGCCAATGAATTTGATTTGCCTTTTGACAATGAGGGAGAAATTGCAGCAAGTGGAACTATTAATCATGAATTGCTATTAACTTTAAATGATTTAGAATTTTACCAAAAAGAAGGTGCAAAATCATTAGGCATTGAATGGGTAAAAAAAGAATTTTGGCCTATTGTTGCTGGCTTTTCTTCGTTGAGCGATGCCGATAAAATGGCAACTTTAAGTGAACATATTGCCATGCAAATTGCCACTATTTTAAACACAAATAATATTGAAAATGTGCTGGTAACTGGTGGTGGTACTTTCAATCATTTTTTGATAAACAATATAAAAAGTAAAACCAAAACAAATATTATAATTCCAAATTCAAACATCATTAATTTTAAAGAAGCCATGGTTTTTGCTTTTTTGGGTGTATTAAGAATTAGGAATGAAATTAATATTTTAAAAACAGTTACGGGTGCTTTATGCAATAGCATTGGCGGAGCTTTACACGGAAATTTCAGTCGATTGATTTAAAAATTATAAAGATTACAAAAATTAATAAAACTAAAAACTTATCACTATCAACTATCAACTGACAACTAACAACTATCAACTAAAATGCAATTAGATAAATTAATACAAAAATACGAATCGAAACAACCAGAGATTGTTTTTGAATGGAAAGACAGCGAAACAGAAGCTGAGGGATGGGTAGTTATTAACTCGTTAAGAGGCGGAGCCGCTGGTGGTGGAACGCGCATGCGTAAAGGTTTGAATAAACATGAAGTTACTTCATTGGCAAAAACCATGGAAATAAAATTTGCCATTGCCGGTCCAGCCATTGGTGGAGCAAAATCTGGAATTAATTTTGACCCAGCTGATCCTCGTAAAAAAGGAGTGTTGGAGCGTTGGTACAAAGCAGTGATGCCTTTGCTTAAAGCATATTATGGAACTGGTGGCGATTTAAACGTAGATGAAATTCACGAAGTAATTCCTATTACTGAAAAGTTAGGTTTATTTCATCCACAAGAAGGCGTAGTGAATGGACATTTTAAAGTAGATGCAATTTCTACTAAAAAACGTTTGGCAAATTTAACGGGTGGCGTTTCCAAAAAATTAACAGATTTGCGTTTCATTCCTGCTGACGATAAAAACTTGGTAACTGCCGATATGATTACGGGTTATGGAGTAGCTGAAGCGGTTCGTCATTATTACGGAATTTGGGGTGGAAATGTAAATATGAAACGTGCCATTATTCAAGGTTGGGGAAATGTAGGCGCTGCGGCCGCTTATTACCTAAGTTTGTATGGTGTGATGATTGTTGGAATTATTGACCGAAATGGTGGTTTGATAAATAATACTGGCTTTACCAAAGATGAAATAAAAGAACTATTTTTAAATAAACAAGGCAATACCTTGGTTCATCCTGATATGCTTTCATATGAAGAAGTAAATGCTAAAATTTGGGACATTGGTGCAGAAATATTTGTTCCCGCTGCTGCTTCTCGTTTGTTAACCAAAGAGCAAGTAGATAGAATGGTGGAAGGCGAATTAGAAGTGATTAGTTGCGGAGCAAATGTTCCCTTTGCCGATGAAGAAATATTTATGGGTGCGGTAGCAAATTATACCGATGATCAAGTAGCTGTAATTCCTGATTTTATTGCTAATTGTGGCATGGCACGCGTATTTGCTTATTGCCAAAGCAATGATGAAGTAGATTTAACCGATGAAGCAATTTTTAAAGATTCATCTAAAGTAATTTGGCAAGCCATGATGCGTTTACACCAATTCAATCCAAAACATACTGGTCTTTTGAAAAAAGGATTAGAAATGACTTTGGTGAATTTGGTGAAATAGTTTAAATTGTAAAACTGTTATATTGTTAATCAAAATAGATTACTTGAAATATAAAAATTAGAAAAGCTCAATTTCCACGGTAGTTGAGCGAAGTCGAAACGAATATCAATTAAAATAAAAAGCTAAATTAAACTACTATAAACTATTTATTTAAATCTTCCTCCCGATTCATCGGGATTGTAATCTTTAAATCTTTGTAATTTTCCAATTTTGTAATTCAAAAACCAATGAACGAAACACTTGAAATAAAATTTTTAGAAAACCCATTACGAGAATACCTCGTTTGTGTTTGTATTTTGATATTAGGATTTTTGCTCAAACGTTTGTTTGCTAATGTAGTCAGTAAACAAACTTTTAGAATATTTAAAGGCATTGCAAAAAACCAATATTATGATAAATTTCTGCAGC
>JBIILW010000224.1:0-4042 GCA_044338265.1 Bacteroidia bacterium
TTACAGTTGTAGCTAATACTTCACCAACCAATACCATGCTTTTAATTAAAGGAGAAGTAACTCCAGCTAATACAACGCCAACAACGCCAAGTACTCATTAATTTAAACTAAACAAAACATAAACAAACCAAACATGAATTTTACTTTATTACAAGCACCCGCTAATGGCGGAGGATGGAGCCAACTGATTTTCTTTGTTCCAATGATTGCTATTTTTTACTTCTTTATGATTCGCCCTCAAATGAAGAAACAAAAAGACCAAAAGAAACTAATTGATTCTATTGCCAAAGGCGATAAGATTGTTACTTTAGGAGGAATTCAGGCTAAAGTTGTAGAAGTACACGAAGCTTATTTAATTATTGAAAGCGAAGGTACAAGGTTAAGAATTAACAAAAGTGCGGTGAGCTTAGAAGCTACCCAAGTTTTGAATCCTACTAAGAAAGAAGAAACTAAGTAATTTCTAAACATCATTATTTTAAATAAAAGTCAGGCTTAGGTCTGACTTTTTTTGTTTTTTATAAAATTAGTATTTACTGATTATTTAAAATATGTTTGATGAATAATTTATTAAAAACATAAAACTTATGGAAGAAACAACTACAGCAGAAAAAAACTACAAGCTTGATTTTTATGGTAAAGGAGGAGAATTTTTTGGAATTATCATTGTTAATTGGTTGTTAACTATTATTACTTTAGGGTTTTATTATCCTTGGGCAAAAGCAAAACAATTGAATTTTTTATATGGTTCTACTTCATTAAATAATGATCGATTTTCGTTTCATGGAACTGGAAAAGAAATGTTCATTGGCTTTATTAAGGCAATTTTAGTTTTTGCTTTGATTTATGGACTATCAATCATGTTCATTTATATGCAAATGCCAGTTACCGGTATTTTAATATTGTATGCCGGTGTTTTAGGAATTATTCCTTTGGCTATTCATGGCTCTTATCGCTACCGCATGTCTAGAACATCGTGGAGAGGAATTAGATTTGGATACAGAGGCAATAGGAATGAATTTATGGTTAGCTTTTATAAATGGGTTTTATACGCAGTAATTACTCTTGGAATTTATGGTGCTTGGTTCAGCATAAATGTAAGAAGATATGTGTTAAGCAATATAAAAATAGGAGATGTTTCTTTCAAATATGAAGCGAATGGTGGAGATTATTTTTGGTTGAATTTTAAAAGTTATTTTCTTTCTATCATTACACTAGGAATCTATTCTTTTTGGTGGTACAGCGATTTATTCGCATTTTATGTAAACAATTTAAGTTTAGAAAAAGGCGAGGAGAAAATCACTTTAAAATCAACTGCTACTGGTGGAGATTTCTTTGGTTTATTAATTGTTAATTTACTCATTATAGTTTTTACCTTAGGCCTTGGTTATGCTTGGGTGGTAACTAGAACCATGAAGTTTTTAACTGACCACATTCAAATGGAAGGTAATATTGATTTAGATACAATCAATCAAACTGAAGAAGATTTTAACGATGCAACGGGTGAAGACATTGGCGACTTTTTAAATTTAGACTTTGCATTATAATGCTAAAAAACAAAGCGGTATTTTATGATGGATTATCATCAACTTCTCAAAGCATAGAATTAATAATAGACGAAAAAAACAATTTATTAGTTTTTAGCTCATCATCTATTGGCCAAACAAATTGGCCAATAGATGATGTTTTGTTTTATAATAGTAGTGATGTTTTAAATATTCATTATGGATCAAACCCAGTGCAAATTATAAAGCTACAAGACGAACAATTGATAGCATATTTAAATAATTATTTGAAGGAACATGGACAGCTTGATTGGTATCAAAAGCTAATTAATTTAGGTACAAAAGTACATGTTGTTATTGCCTTAGCAATTTTAGGAATTATTGTATTGAGTTATTTGTTTGTGCTTCCATTTATTGCAGAAAAAGCGGTAGTTCTTATTCCTGAATCTTACGACATAGAAATGGGAGAACGTTTTTATTCAGAATATATTGATTACAATGAAATAGATTCTACAAAAACTGTTGCGCTAAATTTATTTGCCAAGCAATTAAAATTAAACAATACTAAAAATTTAAAATTTACTGTTGTAAAATCAGAAACTGTCAATGCTTTTGCGTTGCCCGATGGTAATATTATTGTGTTTACTGGACTGTTAAAACTGATGGAAAATTATGATGAATTAGCAGGATTAATTGGCCATGAAGTTACACATGTTAATCAGCGTCATTCTATGAAAATGCTAAGTAGAAATGTATCTGGTTATTTATTCGTATCGGCTGTTTTAAGCGATGTGAATGGAATAATGGCAACTATTGGCGACAATATAAATAGTTTGAATTCATTGTCTTATTCTCGTAGTTTTGAGCAACAAGCCGATGAAGAAGGGTTGGATTTAATGCTTCAAAATAATATAAATCCAAAGGGAATGACTAATTTATTTAAACGTTTACAAAGTGAAAACAATATTGATATCCCTCAATTTTTAAGTTCTCATCCTGTTACTGAAAACAGGATTGATTACATTCAAAATTTAATAAAAGAAAAGAAATTTAAAACCATTGAAAATCCCATTCTAAAAGGATATTTTATTAAGTTGAAAAAATAAAAAGTTTGAAGTTAAACTTTGTGTCCTCACCAATCGAATTTGAGTTGTTGGTGAGGACTCCAACTTCGGAAAATATAACTATTTTATTTTAAAAATTGCTTCTACTGCTAAGTGGTCAGAAGGATAATAAACGCCATTGTTATCGTTAATAATTTGATAGTTTTTAAGTTTAAAATTTTTATCGTAAAATATAAAATCTATGCGTTTACAAATATTACTTTTTAATTCAAATCCTGTAAAAGTACAATCCTTATTTTTACTTTTTGTATAACTGTCTTTGAATGGATGATTGTTGTAATTAGTAATGTTACTATAAGCCACTGAGTTTGGTTCTGAGTTAAAATCACCAGATAAAATTACAGCATCATTACCAGCTATTTCAATTATTTTATTTAAAATAAGCTTCGCACTTTCTTGTCTAGCTGTCTCCCCAATATGGTCAAAATGTGTATTGAAAACAAACAACGATTTGTTAGTGTTTTTTAGCTTCACTTTTCCATAACTACAAATTCTGGTAATGGCCGCGTCCCAACCTTTACTTCCTGCTATTTCGGGAGTTGGCGATAACCAAAAAGTGTTGGACGTAACTAATTCAAATTTATTTTTATTGAAAAAAACAGCCGAAAATTCTCCTTTTTCTTTTCCGTCATCTCGTCCAACGCCTACATAAAAATAGTTGGGTAACATGGTTTGTAAATCTAACATTTGATTATATAAACCTTCTTGAATACAAAGTACATCGGGCGAATGTTTTTTCAATAATGAGTCAACTGCATTGGTTCTTTTTCCCCATTGATTTGCTCCATCTACCGCCACATCTAACCTAATATTATAGGTAATTACTTTTATTTGTTGAGCAAAAATTGAATTTATGCCAATAATAAAAAGAAAGAAAAAGAATAGAAATTTTTTTAGATTTAGCATGGTTTAAATAGATAAATATTTGAGTAAAATGCTTGAGTAAAATAATATAAAAGAAAGGTCGGCTTTTGAATAAAATCCGTAAATGAATAGGATTTAGCCTCCACAGGAGTCGCAACCTTCTAACGTTTTCAGTAACAAGTTACCAAAAATCCCCGAGGGTAAAAAAGCCTGATTTTGACAAAGCGGTTCAGCTGTTTATTAAATGGTATTAATTTTTTTCAAATATTACACCGACCTTTCAATGGCAAATATAGGTTTTAAAAACAAAATGATTGGTAAAGTTAAAATGAATTTTATTATTAATAATGGCTTCTTGTTTGAAGTGAGCGGCCGTTTGATAGCGGCTCTTTATTTACCAATTAAAAATTCCTTTGGCAGCCAAATAAGGCAAAATAATCCAAACGGTAATTCCCTTAATCAAGAAAAACATAAAGCCCCAAAAGCCTAGTTTTTTTATATAACCAAGCCACTTCCATCTTTTGCCATGAGGAACAGGGCATTCAAGCGGTT
>JBIILW010000013.1:0-14250 GCA_044338265.1 Bacteroidia bacterium
TATAAAACCTGACCAACACGTGCATGTTGATGGTGGTCATCTACACTTTCTCTAATGCCTATAGCAATGGCTTCCATGTCACGTCCTGCTAAACCTCCGTAAGTTGGCATTCCTTCGTAAACAACTACTAAATTTCTTGCTTTTTCGTAAGTGTCTAATTCGTTAGTTGCCAAAAATCCACCAATATTTACCAAAGCATCTTTTTTTGCACTCATGGTAGCACCATCAGTATAAGAGCAAATTTCTTTTACAATTTCTTTGATGGAAACTTTTTCATAACCTTTTTCGCGAGCTTGAATAAAATAAGCATTTTCAGCTACACGTGTCATGTCATGAATAATTCTAATGCCATATTTTTTGGTATAGGCACGTAATTCTTTTAAGTTTTGCATGCTTATTGGTTGTCCACCAGCTAAGTTTACATTAGTAGCTATGCTCACATAAGGAATTTTAGCAGCACCATGTTTTTTTACAATGGCATCTAATTTATTCAGGTCAACATTACCCTTGAACGGATGTTCGTTAATAGGATCATGTGCTTCATCAATTATAATATCTTCAAATTTTCCACCTGCCAATTCTTGGTGTAAACGGGTAGTGGTAAAGTACATGTTTCCGGGTACGATATCACCTTTTTTTATCAAAATTTTGGAAAGTATATTTTCTGCTCCACGACCTTGGTGTGTTGGAATTACATGTTTGTAACCATATATTTCCTGCACCGATTTTTCCATGTTATAAAAACTTCTACTACCAGCATAAGCTTCATCACCCATAAACATTCCACTCCATTGTCTATCGCTCATGGCATTGGTTCCACTGTCGGTTAGTAAGTCAATATACACGTCATCTGAATGTAAAAGAAAAGTGTTGTAACCTGCTTCTTTTATTGCTTTTAAACGTTGTTGGCGAGTGGTCATTTTTAGAAGTTCTACCATCTTCATTCTATAGGGTTCAGCCCATGATATTTTTTTTGGTTTCATTTTTTTTGGTTTTTCTAAATTGTTTCTAACACTAAATGATTTTTATGTTTTAGTTGATTGGAATAAATTAAATCTTCAATGATTATTTTAGCTGTAGTAGCCAAACTTCGTAAGTTTAAAAGTTCAATGGAATAATAATTTTCAGCGTTTTCTCTTGCTATATTTTCTATAATTTGTTCAGTAAAAAAAAGTACTTTTTTGTAGTTATAATCTTCGTTTTGATAAGTAGCTGCACTCATGGTTTTCTTCAATAAATTAGTTTGTTTTTCAATCCAATTGTAGTTAGTGTATTGCACTAAATTTTCTTTATGTATGGGTATTAAATTTTCATTACTTTGTTTTACAAAATCAATATTATTTACAATATTTACTGCTGCTTCGTGGGCAAAAACAAGCGCCTCTAAAAGGGAGTTTGATGCGAGTCTGTTTGCGCCATGTAATCCCGAACACGAAACCTCTCCCAAAGCATATAAATTTTCAATATTTGTTTGTGCCTTTTCATTTACTTTTACTCCTCCACATTGATAATGTGCCGATGGAACTATTGGAATTAAATCGTTGGAAATATTGTATCCTAATTCATTTAACTTTTCAGTAATTACAGGAAAACTAGATGCAAAAGTATTTGCATTTAAATGTCGTAAATCCAAGTAAGCACAATTGGTTTTTTTAGCTTGCATGTGTTCAAAAATGGCAGCGCTTATAATATCACGAGTGGCTAATTCCCCACGTTTGTCATAAACAAACAAAAACCTATTTTCATTTTCATCAATTACATGTGCACCAAAACCGCGAACTGCTTCCGAAATTAGGAACGAAACATCATTGTGATTCTTTTGAAATAAAGCAGTTGGATGAAATTGCACAAAACGCATGTTTTCAAGTATTGCGCCAGCACGGTAAGCCATTCCGTAACCATCGCCAGTGGCTACCAAAGGATTGGTGGTGTTATAATAAACCTGCCCACAACCACCAGTTGCCAATACAATGGTTTTGGCGGCTATGGTTTTTATTTTATTGGTTAAATGTTCAAATACATTTACGCCAACACATTTTCTGTTTTCGTGGTCATTATTTATTACCAAATCAATGACTATTTGGTGTGAAATCAAATCAATATTTTTCCTAGATTTTACTTCATTTAACAAAACAGTTTCTATTTCAAAACCTGTTTTATCTTTATGATGTGCTATGCGAGGCGCAACATGACCACCTTCCAAAGCCAAGTGAATATTTCCATTCGGTTTTTTATCGAATTTAACCCCTAAATTTACCAATTCTTTTATTCTTTCAGGCGCTTTGTGAACCACCATTTCTACAATTGGTTTTATACAAAGTCCGGCACCACATTCTAAGGTATCGTTTATATGACTTTCAAACGAATCGTTAATGGTATCTAACACAGCGGCAATGCCACCTTGCGCATATCTTGTATTACTTTCTAACGCATCGGCTTTAGTAATTAATGTAATTTTCAAATCAGGATTTAAGCTATTTATTTTTATAGCCAACGATAAACCACCAATGCCCGAACCTACAATAAGAATGTCTGTGTTTTCCATTGTGTTAATTAGATAAATCCAACATTTTATTTAATGGTAAAATTGCTTTTTCTATCAATTCTTTTGAAAGTAAAATTTCAGGAGTTTCGTTCAATAAGCAGTTATATAATTTTTCCATTGTATTTACTTTCATATATGCACATTCGCTGCAAGCGCAAGTATTGTCTTCTTTTGCAGGAACAGGAATGAATGTTTTATGAGGCACGTCATGCATCATTTGATGTATAATTCCAACTTCCGTAGCTATTAAAAATTCGTTGCAAGCATCAATTTTTATAAAGTCTAACATGGCCTTTGTTGAACCAACAAAATGCGCCACTTTTAATACATCAGTTTCAGATTCTGGGTGTGCTATTATTTTTGCATTTGGATGCAATAAATGAAGGGTTAATAATTTTTGAAATGAAAATGCTTCATGAACTATACAAGCTCCATCCCAAAGTAAAATATCTCTACCAGTTTCATGCATTAAATACTTTCCTAAATTACGGTCAGGGGCAAATATTATTGGCGTATTCAAAGGAATAGATTCCACTATTTTTTTAGCATTTGACGAAGTACAAATAATATCGCTTAATGCTTTTACTTGAGCCGAACAATTGATATAAGTAATGCAAACATGATTTGGATGCAGTTTTTTAAAAGCAGCAAAATCGGTGGCAGAACATGATTCCGCAAGCGAACATCCAGCTGCTAAATCGGGCAATAATACTTTTTTGGTAGGGTTTAAAATTTTTGCTGTTTCTGCCATAAAATGCACCCCCGCAAAAACAATCATATCGGCATTGGTACCAGCTGCTTGTTTTGATAAAGCCAAGCTATCACCCACAAAATCGGCTATGTCTTGAATAGCTGGTTCTTGATAATAATGAGCAAGAATTACTGCATTTTTAGCTTTTTTTAAAGCCAATATTTCCTTGGCAAAATCTACTTTTGAATCAGCACTTAACATGTTATTTCTCTAAATAATTTATACAGTTACAGTAGCAGTTTTTAATGCAAGCAATGAAATTTCTATTTGTTCTAATTCATTTTGCATGCCTTTAAATAGTTCATTGGCTTGGCCTTCCATTTTTTCTGCCAACTCATTGTAGTAGTTAATTCCTATTAATAAATTTGCTTTAAATTTATTAATATAATCTTCTTTTTTCTGGTTAAATTGATTTGAAATATTATTGTTTTCATTCACCAAATATTTTACATAAAGTCTAAGTTCATTCATGAACACATTTGACCTTGGCACATCGTTTAAAATATTTGTTTTACCATAAATATGGTCCACCATTTGTTTTAAAGTATGTACTCCCGAGAAAAATGCCAAATTAGGTCCAGGGCAAATGGTAACTGCATTAAAATTAAATGGCACAGCTATGTCATTTACCAATAATGCCGGCACACTTAAGCCTTCACATAAACAATCTTTTTCTTGAATTATTTTTACTTGTTCAGCATATTTTTCATCACTTAATACTGCTTCTTTTAGTTCTTTTAATTTAAAATATTGGTACTTAGTAGAAGCAGTACAAATGGGTGTTTTGGTAAATTCAGTATTGAATTGTAAGAATTTTTTTAAGCACGGACTTCCCGCTTTTCCTTTTTCAATGCGTTCAATTCTTTGAATTTCTGAACTGCTTTTTCTGAAATTATTAAAAGGTACGCCTAAGGGTGAAGCATGGCTTAAAAAATAATCATTGGGCTTAGCGGTAGCCAAACTTTGTAATGTTTGCTCATCTACATTGGTAACCTCGGGAACTAATAAAAAAGGACTTCCCCAACCAATGCTACTTAATTGATAGTAATCAAGAAAAAAATTATTTTCATTGGCAGTTCCTATGCCACCCTGAGCAGTAATATTAAATACTGGTTTTGTGTTAAATTTTCCTTTTCCGTTAGCTGTTAAAGCGGCTTCGCAAACAGCATATACATCGTCAAATAATTCGTCTCTTTTGTTTTTAAATTCTTCTAAAATAGGACCCATTAAAAGGCCATCAGTAGCAAATGCATGTCCGCCACAATTTAAGCCAGATTCTATTCTATATTCTGAAACCCATAATCCTTTTTTTGCCAAGAATTTTCCTTGCACTAAAGCTGATCTGTAATCACTGACTTTTAAAATTATTGTCTTTTTTAAGTGCCCATTTTTGTCAGGATAAAAATCCGGAAACGACTCGCAATAGCTGTATAAACGAGGGTTTAAACCTGCCGAAAATATAACTCCAGAACTTAAATTACTATTTGCAAAACCTCTTAAAGCTGATAATGCATCCGAAAATTCTACACCCATTGAATTACCATCTTTATCTAATTTTGGCTTATCCACTTTGGTCATAATATTTACCTCAATAGAACCACTTATTAATTCATTTCTTAACTCGTTTTCTAAATTAATTCTAGCGTCACCGCTTAATTCTTGAAGTTGATTATATTGAATTTTTACAGGTGAGTTTTCAGGTAATAATGCAAAATATTTTGTAATGTCTGTCAATGGTTCAAATGCTTCTGATTTTATTTCTTTCGATTGGTCCTGCACCATATAATCAACCAAATTTAAGTAAGCAGTTATTCTTTTTGCTCTATAATCATGCTCCGATTCTTCAATTTTTTGGTATGGAAAATTCAATTTATTGCAATAAAATTCCCGCATTTGTTCTATTAAATTATCTTCTACAATAGAAATAGCAGAATTGATTCCATAACGAGCAATTTTTACTGGTGTGTCAATGGTAAATCCAAGTCCCATTACAGGTATATGAAATTGATGTTGCGTTGGTTGTGTCATTATTATTTTTTAAGTGTTGTGTTACTTTTTTATTGTATTTAAATAAATATGCAATGCATCTCGCCAATGAGGCATGCTTTGAATGCCATTATTTTTTAAGGATTGATTTTCTAAAACCGAATATTTTGGACGTGGTGTTTTTGCCGGAAAATGGCTCGATGCTACTTCTATTATTTTTACATCGGTATGGGTATAATCCATCATTTCTTTTGCAAATTCATACCAACTGCATGCACCCTCCGATGTTAAATGAACAATTCCACTCAAGTTTTTTTCTATTAATTTAGGTAAAATATTTGCAATGTCAAACGTTGCCGTTGGCGACACATATTCATCTCCAACTACTGTAATTTCATTACGTTCACTTGCTAATTTTAGCATTAACTGAATAAAGTTTAAACCGTTTTTAGCCCTACACGGATTAACGCCATACAATGCCGAAACACGAATAATAAGTGCTTTATTATTTGCTTTTAATATTTCCTTTTCTCCTTCATATTTAGTTTTCCCATATACGTTCAAAGGATTTGGCAAATCGGTTTCTACATAAGGTTTTTCTTTAGCGCCATCAAACACATAATCAGTACTAAAATGTATCAATTTACAGTTTATTTCTTTGCATAATTTTGAAATAAAAGTTGGCGCATTGTTATTTATTAAAGTGGCTAATAATGGAAATTCTTCGCATTTATCTACTTGATGATAAGCAGCAGTATTGATGATAATTTCAGGTTTATTTTGTAAAATATATTTTGTTACTTTTTCAAAATTAGTAATGTCTAATTCTTCATGATTTGGCGTAAGCGTAATATATTTATTATTGCTTAAACTGGTATTTATATCAGCGCCAAGTTGCCCATTTGCGCCTATAATTAGTACTTTTTTCATTTTAAATTGTTTATCCAATTTTTGTATAATTTGCTATTACGAACCAATTGGTTTCGTCATCATTAAATTTTTAAAAACTTCAATATTATAAAACGATTCATCGTTAAAATCACTAAAATGGGCTAAGTTTTTATACAAATCATCAATAATGCTTAACCCATCTTGAACGGCTTTAAATCCTAATAAATTTTCAGCTTTTTCTGTGCTTACTTTATAATTTCTATAATCTTCAACGTGTGAATCGGTAATATTTATTTCAAGCTCACAGAACTCTAGCATAAACTCTTTAACTTGTTTTGCTAAGTCGCCAATAGTAGTATTGAACGATGATAAATTGATCACTTGTCCAAATTCCAAATCGCTCTCAATGCCTAATTTATAAGCATTGCACAAATCGGTAAGACCTAATATAGGTCGCCAAATTTTATGATTACTTAGGGTAATGATGTTGTTTTTAAGTGCGTTTTTAAACATGGTATTGATGGCCAAATCAAGCCTCATACGTGGCGAATACCCACAAACAGTTCCTTGTCGGAAACAGATAACTGAAAAATTTTCATCGGCTAAAGCTAATAATGCTTTTTCGCCCTGAAGTTTTGAAACGCCATAAGGATAATTGCTGATAGCAATATCGTCTTCCGTAAAAGTACGGTTATGCGTGTAACCATAAACCGAACATGAACTAGCAAAAATTACTCGTTTTACACCAGCTTCTTTTGCCAAATATCCAATATACGCAGGCAATCCAGTGTTATAAATAAAATTATCCTTAGGGCTAAATTCTGCCATTGGATCATTTGAAAGTCCTGCTAAAAAAATAACGGTATGAAACGCTTTCAAATCATTTATTTTCAAATCAAAAATATCAGCTTTTATAAAATGAATGTTTTTGGGTAAATGATTTCCAAACCAACCAATATCCACCACAGTAATATCGTATCCACATTCTTTTAAAAAAGGTGCAAGCGTAGTTCCTATAAATCCAGCACCTCCAAGAATCAATATTTTTTTATCTGCGTACATATTGAAAGTTATTTGAATTTTCAGTTGCTAACCATTCTTCAAGCGTTTGAGCTACTTTATCTTTATCCGAGAGTTGAGGATTGTCTATTGGCCATATAATTCCAATTTCAGGATCGTTCCATAATATGCCCGATTCTGCTTTATTACTATATAAGCCGCTGCATTTATATTGAATTTCAGCAAAGTCACTAAGCGTACAAAATCCACGTGCAAAACCAGCAGGTGCCCACACCATTTTTTTGTTAGCGGCACTCACTATTTCACCATGCCATTGTCCCAGAGTTGGTGAACCTTTTCTAATATCTACCGCTACCAAAAATGCTTCGCCTTGAGTAACGCGCATCACCTTTCCCATGGGTGGTTCCCACTGAAAATGCAAACCACGCAAAACACCTTTTGACGAACGTGAATGGTTGTCTTGAACAAATTCTTCATGAATTCCTAATTCAGTAAACTGATCTTTGCGGTAAGTTTCCATAAAAAAACCACGTTCGTCTTCAAATGCCTCAGGTTGTAACACCAATAATCCATTTAGCGCTTCGTTAATGATTGATATTTTCATGTAAATCTATGTTTGTTAAAGTTGAATAGGTTTTGTTTCTCTTAAAAAAGTATTCTATTACCACACTTTTTCTGTATAAAAATGGAAGTATTTTTTCATCGCCTACTTTTCTCATTGCTTGGGTTTCTTTTCGCTTATTGCTAATTAAAAAAATGTTTGATAACAACCAAAAATGTGCTGATAATATGCCTGCTGCCATTACTAAATTTAATGAAATAATGGCATAAGCCACCGCCACATAATCCAATAAAACATGAACGGGTACAAACAACCAAGCATGTTTTGAATTATAATTTTTAAGCATGATATAAATAGAATTTCTGTGATTCCAGTATATTTTTTTAAAACTTTTGGTTTGAATTGTGGCTCCGCCAATGTGTTTAATTACTGATTTTGGCTGAACAAAAAGTTTGTAACCGGCCATTCTTAATCGCCAACACAAATCTATTTCATCCATATGATGCACAATGGTTTCATCAAAAAATCCGCTGTGTATTAAAGCAGATTTACGCATGAATAATGCGGCACCACTTGCCCAAAATATTTGAGTGATATTGTCGTATTGTTGGTTGTCTTTTTCTATGCTATCAAAAACTCTTCCGCGTAAAAAAGGAAAACCATACACATCCATTTTTCCTCCCGAAGCACCAGCATATTCAAATTCAGTTTTGTCAAAATAGGAAAGTAATTTGGGTTGAATGGCAGCTATTGATTCATCAGATTCTGCTAATTCAACCATGCTTTCTATCCAATCGTGTGCTACCGCAACATCGTTATTTAAACAAATAATATAATCGCCAGTGCAAAATTGCAAAGCCAAATTATAAGCTGCGCAATAGCCGTTATTATTGGGGTTTTGAATTATTTTTACTGCAGGATAAGTTGAAGTAATATAAGCTACATCATCGTGAGTGGAAGCATTATCTAATAAATAAATATGCTTATTGGAATAGGTTGATTGCTGAACGGTTTGAATACATTCATCAATAAATTTTCTCCCATTATAATTTAAAATTACGATATCTACCGTTGGCAACATTTGCATTTTTTTTTCAAATACAAATGAAATGTCAAAACGGTCGTATTTTCTTGACGCTTGTCAAGAACCTTTGTGATAATAATTTGGAAAAAACAAGACAAAAACAAGCTTCCAAATCAGCTATTTTATCAAATTGCGGAGGATCAATTATGCCAATGTAATTGTATTCATTAACTGCAATTAAGTGATTGGTGAGGACACCAATCTCGGACACAAAAAAAGCTGTCCTTTCGAACAGCTTTTTAGTATTTATTTTGTCACATTGAGCTTGTCGCGAAATGTTACGATTCTCTGTTTACGTCCCATTGCTCCATATAGTCTGCAACCCTGCGTAAAAAACTGCCTCCTAATGAACCATCTACTACTCTGTGGTCGTAGCTTAATGACAAAAACATCATGTGTCGAATGGCTATTACATCACCAAATTCAGTTTCCATTACAGCGGGTTTTTTCTTAATTACACCAGTAGCCATAATAGCCACCTGAGGCTGGTTAATAATTGGAGTTCCCATTAAATTTCCAAATCCACCCACATTTGTAATGGTAAAAGTTCCACCCGAAATATCGTCTGGTTTTAATTGGTTAGCCCTGGCTCTGTTGGCTAAATCATTCACTGATTTAGTAATTCCAATTAAGTTCATGGTATCTGCATTTTTAATTACAGGAACTATTAAGTTGCCACTTGGCAATGCAGCTGCCATTCCTATATTGATATTTTTTTTCTTAATAATATTGGTGCCACTTACACTGCAATTAATCATTGGATAATCTTTAATTGCCCTGGCCACACATTCTATAAATAAAGGAGTGAAAGTAATTTTTTCTCCTTCACGTTTTTCAAATGCTTTTTTATTTTTTTCACGCCATAAAACCATGTTTGTTACATCGGCTTCAACAAAACTGGTAACATGTGGACTGGTTTGTTTACTCATTACCATGTGATCGGCAATTAGTTTACGCATGCGGTCCATTTCTATAATTTCATCGCCACCACTTACGCTTGTAACAGCTGCAACAACAGGAGCAGGATTTTTTGGCGCTTCTGCAATTGGAGTTGATATGGCAGCTGGCATATTTACGGGAGCAGCCACAGGCTGAGCAATTCCACCGGTTCTGTTACTTACAAAAGTTAAAATATCGCGTTTGGTCACTCTGCCTTCATTACCACTTCCAGCAATGGTTTCTAATTCACTCATGCTTACGTTTTCTTCGCGAGCAATGTTTAACACCAAAGGACTGTAAAATTTATTGCTTCCAGCAATTCCGGTAACAGGAGCAGTGGTATTCATTGCATGACTTACTGTTGCTTCTATTTGTGTAACTACTTTGGGCGCTTCAACAACCGCTGCTGCAATTGGTGCAGCTGCAGAAACACTAGCACTTCCAGACAATTCGATGATGGCAATTGGCATATTAACAGCTATTACATCGCCATCTTTATATAGTTTTTTTACTAAAATTCCTGCTTTAGGACTTGGAACTTCACTGTCTACTTTATCTGTGGCTATTTCTAGTACAGTTTCGTCAATAGCTATTACATCACCTTCGTTTTTTAGCCATTTTATAATGGTTGCTTCAGCAATACTTTCGCCCATTTTAGGCATTACCAATTGAAATTCTGACATTGTATTTTTAATAATTTGATTGATTTATTTTAAAAATAAACGACAAAATTAATGCTTTAAAGCAGTTTTACTAATGTAAATTGCTATTCACTTTAAAATGTTAAGATTAAATAGTTTTTGAACGACAATTTGAAAGATTTTAATAATTAGAATTTTGATTAATCGGGAGAAAGATTATAATTCCGATTAATCGGGAGAAAATTGATTTTTGATCACTTTAAATTTTCATTTAGTTATTTAAAGCTTTTAGCCTTAATTTGCAATGTTTTGAAATTGTGTAAATACTTAATAAGCAGTTGGTTTTATTCCATTGCCTTGCAAAATCAATACAATAAGCTACAATAAACCTGTTTTATGATTAACTTTGACGAACTAAATATTACCGAACCTTTGCTGAAAGCATTGAACGATTTAGAATATATTCACCCCACTCCAATTCAAGAAAAAGCCTTCCCAGTGATTATGTCAGGACTAGATGTTATAGGAGTGGCGCAAACTGGAACAGGAAAAACTTTTGCTTATTTATTGCCTATTATTAGGCAGTTAAACTTTATTCACGACAAACATCCACGAGTAATTATATTAGTTCCCACACGTGAATTAGTGGTTCAGGTGGTTCAAGAAATAGAAAAACTAACTAAGTATATCAATTTGCGTTTTGGCGGAATTTATGGCGGTTCTAATATCAATCCTCAAAAGCAAATGGTTTTTGATGGTTTGGATATTTTAGTAGCTACTCCAGGACGTTTAATTGATTTAGCGGCCATAGGCCATTTAAAATTAAAGTTAGTACAGCAGTTGGTAATTGATGAAGTTGATGAAATGCTTGACCAAGGTTTTAGAGCACAGTTAACCACTATTTTAGATTTATTGCCTAAGCACCAAAATATTTTGTTTTCGGCTACCATGACCGAAGAAGTGGAGAAGTTAATTGGTACATTTTTTACCAATCCTAAAAAAATAGAAATTGCAGCGCACGGAACTCCATTATTACAAATTGTCCAATCGGCTTATTCGGTTCCAAATTATAACACCAAACTGAATTTATTAGAGCATTTGTTAAACACCGATGAGTCTATCAATAAAGTATTGGTTTTTGTGTCAACCATTAAATATGCCGACCGTTTATTTGAGCAAATGGTTACCAAATTTGTTGATGATGTTTTGGTAATTCACTCTGCAAAATCGCAAAACATTAGGTTTGCTAATTTAAAGAAATTTCAAGAAGGAAAAGTTCGAATATTAATAGCTACTGATATTGCAGCTCGTGGACTTGACATAGCCGATGTAAGTCATGTGATTAATTTTGATACGCCAAATTCTCCAGGTGATTATTTGCACAGGATTGGTAGAACAGGTAGAGCAGGTAAAAATGGTTTGGCCATTACTTTTGTAAATGAGGTAGAAGAAGAATACCAATTTTACATTGAGAACTTAATGAAAATGCCAATTCCAATGGTAGAAATGCCCAAGGAAGTAGTGATATCAACTGTTTTTGCTGCAGAAGAAAAAGCAGAAGTTGGTTCAAAGAATTATTTAAAAATAAAGAAAAACAAGAAAGCCAAACCTTCGTTCCACGATAAGAAAGCCAAAAATACCAAAGAAAATTTAGGCGGACCTAGAAAAAGAAATCCGAATAAAACCAAGCCTAGAAACAGAGCGGTAGAAAGAAATAGGGCTTTGAAAAGAAAGAATAAATAAGTGCGAAGTGCGGAGTGACAAAAGTGCGAAATAAAAGATGAAGTATGAAGTATGAATGATGAAGTATGAAGTATGAATTTTGAATGGATAAATTCGAAATGATTTAACCTTGTAATCTTTCAATCTTTTAATTTTTCAATCTTTCAATCAAAAAATCTCCAAATCTCTAAATCGTTGTCTTCATCGTTCCTAATATTTCTTCTAAAACATCCCGGTTATTACTTAAGCGAGGCACTTTATGTTGGCCACCCAATTTTTGTTTTTGTTTCAACCAATTGCTAAAAGTTCCTTTTGGCAACGCATGAATTTTTGGTAATTGCATGGCCATGTCTTTATAGCGTTTAGCCTCGTAATCGCTGTTATTTTCTTTTAAATAATTGTCTAAATGAATGGTGAATTCCGTTAAGTTTTCAGGTAATTGATCAAACTCTATTAACCATTCGTGTCCACCTTTTTGTGATTCGGAAATATATATTGGCGCAGCAGTATAATCAACTATGTGCGCATTTAAATTTTTACAAGCTTTAGTAATGGCATTATCCGCGTTTTCAATCATTAACTCTTCGCCAAAAGCATTGATAAAATGTTTGGTTCTACCTGTTATTTTAAAGCGATAAGGTTTTATAGAAGTAAACTTAATGGTATCGCCAACGATGTATCGCCATAAACCTGCGTTGGTGCTAATGACTAAAGCATAATTTTCATTTAATTGTACTTCGGCAATCGACAATGTATTTGGATTTTCTTTTCCATATTCTGTCATTGGCATGAACTCGTAAAACATGCCATAGTCAAGCATCAAAAGCATGTCGTCACGGTTCAAATCATCTTGAATTCCAAAGAATCCTTCCGAAGCATTATAAGTTTCTAAGTAATTTACCTGACTTGATTTTATTAACTGTTTAAATCTTTCTTTATACGGTATAAAACTAACCCCACCATGAATATATAGTTCCATGTTTGGCCAAATATCGGTTAAACAGTTTTTACCCGTAATTTCATATAGCTTTTCTATTAAAACAATGGTCCAAGTAGGTACTCCCGAAATATTAGTTACATCATCACTTAAAGTAGCACGGGCCATTTTTTCTACTTTTTCATCCCAATTACTCATTAATGCAATAGCCAATTCTGGTGTTCGTAAATAGTGCGCCCAAAAAGGCATATTCTGCATCATTACAGCCGATAAATCCCCATAAAAACTTTCCTCATTCAGCTTATTTACATTGTTGCTTCCACCCACTACCAAACCTTTTCCGTCAAATAAATTGCTATCAGGATTTTGGAGTAAATAAAACAATATGGCATCTTTTCCACCTTGAAAATGGCATTCGTCAAGGCTTTCGTAGGTAATGGGAATAAATTTACTTTTATCACTTGTAGTTCCCGATGATTTGGCAAACCACCTGGTATCGCTTGGCCAAATTACATTTTGTTTGCCTTGCAATACTTGATCAATATATGGTTTAAAACCATCGTAATTTGTAATTGGAACTTGTTTTTTAAAATCTTCAAAATTTCTGATGCTACTAAATTTATTGGCAGTACCAAAAGAAGTTAATTCGGCAATATTTAATAATTTAGTAAGCTGTTCTTCCTGCACTGCATGCGGGTTAAGCATCATTCTATCAATAAAAGGAACACGCTTTTTTAGGTACCAACTTACTAAAGAATTAACGATAGGCATGAAGCAATTTTACTTAAAAAAAACTAAAAACAGCGAAAAAAATATTTTATAATGAAAATGATTAGTTGATTTCTGAAAACTAATTTACCTGAGTTTGTGATAATGAAAGAAGAAAATTTGGCTAAAGCCAAAGGGCAATTGATAGGTCATATTGCCCTCAGCTTTAGCTGGGGGTTTATGAAATTGTTATATTTACTAGGCTTTAGCCAAATTCTTATTCCTAACATAAGTAATTAATAATTTTTTTTACCCAAATCGAAAGAAATTTTATTATAAAATTATTTGGTAAAGGAAATACACAAAAAAAGCTGCCTTTTATAGACAGCTTTTTGAATTTATGTTTTAAAAAATTAAGCTAGCAAAACTGCTTTGGTTGCTTCTAGTATTGCCGTTGCTTTTTC
>JBIILW010000225.1:0-4024 GCA_044338265.1 Bacteroidia bacterium
CGATACACTTCCAAATCCAGCCAAAGCATTTAAGGCATCATCTTTTATACCATAGGTAGCAGCATTTAATATACCAAATTGTAGTACATAAGGAGTAGCAGAAGCCGCATAAAACTTTTCAATATCTTGGGTAACAGGCTTTAAATTTGTAAAGTCCCAAATAGTATCAACTCCTGTTTTGGCAGCTTGTGCGGAAGTAATTCCAACAGTTGTTTCGCTATATCTCATGGTGTCATTTACTCTGGGAATATCTGTATTTAAAATACTGATTTGAGCAAAACTCAAACTACTTATTAATAGGCAAATAAATGTAAAAATTGTTTTCATATTTTGGTTTTAGTTGAGTGCAATTTAAAGTTATTATACCAAATATAAAAATGGTAAAAAAATACTTTACATTATTTTAAAATTTCAAACTTTAAATAAATTACATTTGCCATGCAAAATGTTCTATCGCGTTACACTTGTAATGAGGAAAGTCTGGGCAACACAGAGCGGCATACTACCTAACGGGTAGGCTATTGATGTAAAAATTAATTGACAGACAGTGCTAAAGAAAATTAAACTACCTGAGTTTTTTGTATAAAAATTTAGGAAAAGGTGAAAAGGTGGTGTAAGAGACCACCGGGTAAATGGTAACATTTATTGCAAGGTAAACCTTATGCGTTGCAAGGTCAAATAGGTTGTACCGAGTTTCGACTCACAAGGCTGCTCGTCTTGATGTACAATGGGTAGACTGCAATAGATTATGTTAGTGATAGCATGGCAAGATAAATGATAGAATTTGTTTCTTCGAAAGTTGAAATAAAACAGAACCCGGCTTATAGTTTTGCAAAAAAACGGCTTTTTAATTTATTAAGAAGTCGTTTTTTTTATTAATATTATAAACTCCTAAAAAAAATTAGTAAACATTTTCTTATTTAAGCATTCAAAATACTAATTTGCGCAACTATTTAAAATTATTAATAAATAAAATATGCTTGATATAAAAGTACCATCAGTTGGAGAATCAATCAGCGAAGTTGTTATAGCTCGTTGGAATAAAAAAACTGGTGATTATGTAGCAATGGATGAATTGCTTTGTGAGTTAGAAAGTGATAAAGCTACTTTTGAGTTAAATGCTGAAAAAGCAGGAATTTTAACTACCAAAGGAAACGAAGGTGATACCATTAAAGTTGGTGACACTATTTGTTTAATAGATGAATCTGCTGCAAAACCAGAAGGTTCAAAGGCAGAAGTTGAAACAATAATGCCCAAAACAGAAACAGCAAAGCCAGCAGCCAGTAGCCAACAGCCAGAGGCTAATAAACCATTTCCAAGTGTTGCCGCTGCAAAAATATTGGCAGAAAAAGGAATTGATGTAAAAAATGTAATAGGTACAGGAAAAGAAGGTAGAATTACAAAAGGTGACGCTTTAAATGCTGAATTAAAAGTTACAACTAATGAAACAAAAACCAGGAATGAACGCGTTGAAAAAATGACTTCATTGCGAAAAGTTGTTTCTAAACGATTGGTTGCAGTTAAAAACGAAACGGCTATGTTAACTACATTTAATGAAGTTGACATGAAGCCAATAATGGATTTAAGAAATCAATTTAAAGCTCAGTTTAAAGAAAAACATGGCGTAAATTTAGGTTTCATGAGTTTTTTTACAAAAGCAGTTACCGTTGCTTTAAAACAATTCCCATCTGTAAACGCATACGTGAATGGTGAAGAAATTATTTTTCACGATTTTTGTGATATTTCAATCGCGGTTTCCGCACCAAAAGGTTTGGTAGTTCCTGTGATTAGAAATGCTGAAAGCATGAGTTTAGCAGAAATTGAAAGTGAAGTAGTTCGTTTGGCAGGTAAAGCCCGCGATAATAAATTAAGTATTGATGAAATGACTGGCGGAACATTTACCATTACTAATGGTGGTGTTTTTGGTAGCATGATGAGTACACCTATTATTAATGCACCGCAATCTGCTATTTTAGGGATGCACAATATTATTGAACGTCCTGTGGTTAAAGATGGTCTAATTGTGGCAAGGCCAATGATGTATTTGGCACTAAGTTACGACCATAGAATTATTGATGGACGCGAATCAGTTGGATTTTTAGTAAAAGTAAAACAATGTTTAGAAAATCCAACTTTGTTATTAACGGAAGGAAATGATCCTAATAAAATGATTCTAGGATTATAGTATTCTTATAAGATAAAAAAGGCGATTTGAAACTCAAATCGCCTTTTTTTATGCTTTAAATATTTTAATAACCATCTCCATCTAATAAGTTTCCAAGGCCACCTAAAATACTACCTTGCTCTTTTCCTCCACTTGAACCATATTGTAATATTCTTCCTGCCAAACGGCTTATAGGTAATGTTTGAATCCAAACTTTTCCTGGCCCTCTTAAAGTTGCAAAAAACACGCCTTCTCCACCAAATAAAGTGTTCTTAATTCCACCTACAAATTGAATATCGTAATCTATATCTTTTGTAAATGCAACAATACAACCTGTATCAATTTTAAGCATTTCTCCCGGCTGTAATTCACGCTCTTCAACGTGACCGCCAGCATGAACAAAACATAATCCATCGCCTTCCAATTTCTGCATAATAAATCCTTCGCCACCAAATAATCCAGTACCCAGTTTTTTCTGAAATTCAATGCCAACTTGAACACCTTTTGCAGCGCATAAAAAAGAATCTTTTTGACAAATAACTTTTCCACCTAAACGTAATAAATCTAAAGGAATAATTTTACCTGGATAAGGAGCTGCAAAAGTTACTTGCTTTTTTCCTTGACCAATATTGGTATAGGCAGTCATGAATAAACTTTCGCCAGTTAAAAGGCGTTTGCCTGCACTAAATATTTTACCCAAAACTCCACCAGTTTGTTCACTTCCATCACCAAAAATGGTTTGCATTTGAATGCCATCATTCATCATCATAAAACTTCCTGGTTCGGCCATTACAGTTTCATTGGGATCTAATTCAATTTCTACACATTGCATTTCACTACCAAAAATGCGGTAGTCTATTTCGTGGTTATAAGACATATTTGTTTATTGATTTATTTATTTGTTGATTGATGGTACAATAATAAAATTATCATTTCATATAATGAATATTTTAGAGCTAATAATTTTACTTTTATTTGCAATAATATTTAAAAGGATAAAATAAAATGAAAACGGCAATTTTAGCAGGTGCAACAGGTTTAATTGGAAGTCAATTATTAAATAATTTATTAGTAGGTAATCAATATGATAAAATTATAGCATTTGTTAGAAAAGAAATTCCTTTTCAATCGCCAAAGCTTCTACAAGTTATAGTTGATTATAATAATTTAGAATCAATAAATGATTATTTAAAATGCAATGACGTGTTTTGTTGTTTAGGAACAACAATTAAAAAAGCTGGATCACAAGATGAATTTTATAAAGTTGATTTTCAATATTGTTTAAACTTAGCAATTGAAACACATAAAAATGGTGCGAGCAATTTTTATTTAGTATCGTCATTAGGTGCCAATGCAAATTCGAAAATATTCTATAATAGTGTGAAAGGTAAATTGGAAGATGCTATTAAAAATATTGGGTTTAATTCATTCAATATATTTCGACCATCTATATTATTAGGTAATAGAATTGAATTTAGATTTGGTGAAAAAATAATGCAAATAATTATGAAACCATTATCAAAATTAATGTTTGGAAACATGAAAAAATATGCAGCTATAGAAAGTAAACAAGTGGCAAAAGCAATGAATTACATAGCCATTTCAAATAATAAAAAAGGAACTCAAATAATAACTAATGAACAAATGTTAGATTTATAAATCATTTAAAACATAACATTTTTTTTGCTTCTTGCAACTGGCATATAGCAACTGGCTGTTTCTATTTAAATAAAACTTTATACTTTATACTTCATACTTCATACTTCATACTTCATACTTCATACTTCATACTTCAAAATTTATAATAACATTTTCCTTAACATATCAAGTGCCATTAAACTAGTTCTTAAAATAGTTCTT
>JBIILW010000226.1:0-4023 GCA_044338265.1 Bacteroidia bacterium
TTCTGCACAAATGTTATGGTATTTTATTGATGGTTATAACAATAGAAAAAGCGAATATCCAAATAAAGACAGCAATGATTTTATGGTATATTATACCAGTATTCAAAGCACTTACGACATTACTTTTTATAAAAATAAAATGAGCGACAGGTGGTGGATGGAAGTGCCATATCCTAAAAACAGAATTGAACAAGAAGGTTCGTTTATGGTGCCTTGCAATTACAGTGATTATGAAATAGCATTGACGGACGAAATTCCTGATAGATGGATAAAAGCCTTTCAAAAATTGGCTTAAAAATGGTAAACAAATATACTTTTTATGAAAATGTGTTTGACGTAGTTAGGCAAATTCCTTATGGAAAAGTAACCAGTTATGGAGCCATAGCAAAATATTTGGGAAGCGCCAAAAGTAGCAGAACTGTTGGCTATGCCATGAATGCCAGCCACCAGTTAATTCCAAAAATAGCAGCACACCGAGTGGTAAATAGAAATGGAATGTTAACGGGAAAAATTCATTTTGGTGGCAATGCTATGCAGCAAAGTTTAGAAGCCGAGGGAATCACGATAGTGGATGATAAAATTCAAAATTTTAGCTCACATTATTGGGATCCAACTATCGAATTGGCTATTTAAAAAGTCAAATCATAATTAAAGGTAATAACGTATTAAAATTCTTTATTTTGCAAACCAATTGAAAACACACCAAATATATATGCAGCGTTGTATTGAGCTAGCGCAAAACGGCGCTGGAACAGTATCGCCAAACCCTTTGGTGGGTTGTGTGATAGTTCATAATAACACCATTATTGGCGAAGGTTGGCACATGAAATATGGTGAGGCTCATGCAGAAGTAAATGCTATAAATTCAGTAAAACAAAAGCATTTATTACCAACAGCAACCCTTTATGTTAATTTAGAACCTTGTCATCATTTTGGAAAAACTCCACCTTGTGCCGATTTTATTATTGATAATAAAATAAAAAAAGTGGTGATTGGAATGATTGATCCATTTGAAAAAGTAGCTGGACAAGGTATTCAAAAACTAAAAGATTCAGGAATTGAGGTAGAAGTTGGGATTTTAGAGGCAGAATGCCAATTTTTAAACAGGCGTTTTATAAAATATGTAACAGCGCAAAAGCCATATGTTATTTTAAAATGGGCACAAACTTTTAACGGCTTTATAGCTCCAGATGCTACTAAAATAAGTGCGGAGGAATTTGAAATTCAACGCCATATTACCGATAGAATTGTTCAGCGATTGGTACATAGGTGGAGAACACAAGAAGATGCAATTATGGTGGGTACAAATACCGCTTTGTTTGACAATCCAGCATTAAATGCAAGAGAATGGACAGGCCGAAACCCAACAAGAATAGTTCTTGATAAAACTTTACGTTTACCGGTTGATTTAAAACTATTCGACAAAAGTGAACCAACCATCGTATTTACTTCTGTTCAAAAAGAGTCGGAACATAACCTCTCATTTATTCAATTAGATTTTGAAAAAAACTGGCTAGATCAAATGCTGAATGAATTGTATAAACTTAAAATTCAAAGCGTAGTTATAGAGGGTGGTGCTCAATTATTAAATGCTGTTATTGCTAATAAAATATGGGATGAGGCTATCATTTTCACTTCATCAAAAACCATTAATGATGGAATAAAAGCACCACTTATATTTGGAAATAAAATTCAACAAGAAGACATTGACGGTATAATGATGAATGTGCTTTTAGCTAATTAAAATAAACAAAAACCAATCAATGATATTTTTACTCTTAAGTATTTTAGCATCTACCATTACTGTTAGTTTTTTTAAAATTTTTGAACGTGTGGGTGTAAATACTTTACAAGGAATTATTTTTAACTATATAACTTGTGCTATTTTAGGCAATTTATTTACTACAGAAACTCCTGTAATTTTAACTAATTTTTACCAGCAGGATTGGTTTCCTTATACACTTTTATTAGGATTTTTATTTATCAGTATATTTTTTGCAATTGGCGAAACTTCCCAAAAAATGGGCGTTTCTGTAAGCATGGTTTCTGCCAAACTTTCGGTGGTAATTCCTATTGTATTTGCATTGCTATTTTTTAGTGAAAGTCTTTCTTTTTTCCAAATTATGGGAATCATCTTATCGCTGTTAGCAGTATATTTTATTAGCAGAAAGCATGAAAATGGTGAAACAAGAACTAAAAACTTATGGGTGCTTCCAGCAATTGTTTTTGTGGGTAGCGGCATTATTGATACTACTTTAAATTTTATTCAAAAGCAGTTTATTCCAGCAGTGAGTGAAGCTTATATAATAACCACAGTTTTTAGTATTGCATTTGTATTGGGCACTATTTATTTAAGTTATTTGGTAATATTTAAAAATGAGAAAATAACTTTTAAAAATGTTTATTGGGGAATTTTACTTGGCATTCCAAATTACTTTAGCATGCTATTTTTAGTAAAAACATTAAGTTATTTTCCTACTGCTAGCGCAACAATTTTCCCCATTAATAACATTGGAATTGTGGCGGTAAGCACGTTGGTTTCTGTTTGGTTTTTTAAAGAAAAAATAAATTCAAAAAACATCCTAGGTTTGGCTTTGTCGTTAACAGCTATTGCATTAATTGCTATAAAATTTTAGTTTTATATATGTTGTTTTCTGATACCTATTTAACCATTGAAAGCAATTCGCATGGCGAATTTAAAGACAAAGGAAGTCAATTTATTGGTTTTGCTTATGCAATAAAAACGGAAGAAGAAGGCAAGGAAATAGTAAAGCAATTAAAAAAAGAACATCCGCAAGCTAACCATCATTGTTGGGCTATGGTGCTTGGTGTAAATAAAGAATTTCAGAAAAGTACAGACGATAGAGAACCGGCAAATACTGCTGGCAAACCCATTTTAAGAGCTATTTTACAAAAAAATTTAACTTATGTTTTGATAGTGGTGGTGAGGTATTTTGGAGGAAAATTATTGGGGGTTCCTGGCTTAATAAACGCTTACCATAATGCGGGAATCGAAGCTTTAACCAATGCTAAAATTATAGAAAAACAAGTAATAGAACAATATGAAGTAGAGGCAGAATTCATATTGCACAATCATTTGTACAAGGTTGGTAAAAACAATAGTATTAAATTATATCCTAATAACGATTTAAATACAAACAGTTTTATATTTGAAGTGAGAAAATCCAAAGCCGATGATGTTTTAAAGCAACTTAATGATGCGGGAATTTGTCAAATAAAGTTTATAGGAATCATATGAGAAAACTATTATTAATATTAAGCATTATTTATGCTCCATTTGCTATTGCGCAGCAAAGTAATTTTGCTAAATATTTAGGTAATAAATCGGCCAAAGTTTTTATTCCAATACAAAGAATTAGCTTAAATAATTCAACTTCTTTATCTAAAACAAACATAGATTTAAGTAGCATTGCAAAGCAATATTTATTAGACAATACAAAGGAATTACAAATTGAAAATTGTGATTTAAAATTGACCAATACTTATGAAAGTTTAGTGGGAACACATTACCAATTTATACAAACATATCATGGTTCAGAAATCTATCAATCGAACATAAAAATAGCTATCAATAACCAAGCTGAAATTATAAATATTATCAATGATTTAGTAGATGTAAGAAATAAAAATCTTCCAAAAAATGCAATACAAAACAACGAATTTTGGGCTTATGATGGCAATGAACTAACAGCAACTAAAAAAGTTATTTCAGGTAATAAAGAGCAGCTTTTTACATTAAATAATCAATTGATTTATGAAAATATAAAAAGCTTAAATAAAGGAAAAACTGATACCAATGTTATGGTAAAAATATTTAATCCTGATCCGCTTACAAGCGCTAAAAGTGAGTACGTAGCGCCTTATTTAAATTATAATAAATTAGATACTCCTTCATTAAATAACGAAAGGAAAGAATTGCTTTTAAGTTTAAAAATAGATAGTGATGGTAATTATTTAGCCGAAAATAAATACGTACTAATAAAGGATATATATGCTCCAAAT
>JBIILW010000227.1:0-4022 GCA_044338265.1 Bacteroidia bacterium
GAAACAGTTTATTTTTATGATTCCATCAGGTATTGGTATCCTTCAACTAATTGTTCTAGACCATTAAATATTCCTGCTAATGAAAATGATTTATTAAATAATAATCAAGGAAATATGCATAATTGGGCTTATACAAAAGACAATTATCCTATTGATTCCATTCAAACAAATGTTACTAATGATTTGACTGATTATTTAGTTTTTCCTGGTACTTTTTCAACTGTAGTTTGTCCTGTTACTCATAATCTAAAAGTTCAAGGTCTTGATGCCTTAGGAAATAACATTGTTCGTTGTTTTAAAAACAGAAATTATTTCCATGAACGTATTTATTGGGATTTTGAATCAGATGGAGTTATTGATGCAAATGGACCATTTAGACCCTTAAATAAAGTTACACATCAATACCCTAAATATGGTAGATATAAAGTATCAATGATTTCTATAGATAGTATTGGCCGTTGGGATACTTGTTTCCAATATGTAAACGTAGTTAAACCTATAGCAGCTATTCAAGCTAAAGATCTTTACATTTGTGGAGATAACTTTACTTTCAAAGATTCTACTACAATCCTGGATGATTATTGGGCTACTACAGGCATAGATTCTTTAGATAGAATTGCTACTTGGAAATGGTGGTTTGGTGACAGACCTTATTATCCTTTGGCTCCACAATCTATATTGAAAAATCCTGTTTATGATTATAGAAAAAATGGTAAATATACTTTACGTTTGGCCATAAGCACCGAACAAGGTTGTACCGATACTGCCTTTAAAGATATCTTTATCAGTGGTCCTCGTCCTCACCTAGTTATTCTTGACGATACGCTTGGTTGCGCACCTCATAGAGTTAGAGTAGTAAGTATTCCAGAACGTGAGCCTTGGGCAAGTGCTAAAGATACACCAACTAAATCTACATTTATACTTTCTGGTAGACCAGATGGTGCCTCTGATTTTATACAATATTCAGTGATAGATACCGCAACATTCTATTATGATCAACCAGGAACATATTATATTTCAGCAATTGCTTATGATAATGTAAATGGTAGTGGTGGAGTTTGTAAACCAGTAATTACACCTGATACCGTTGATGGTTTTGAAAAACCAATTAGAATAACTGTAAATGTTCCTTACAAAGTAGAATTTTTAAGTTCTAGAGATACAGTTTGTGTAGGTGAAGTATTTACTATTTCTAATCTATCAGACAGAGATACCATTAATAGATACAGAATGGACGTATTTGATGGTAAATACAATGCTAGGTTAGATTCAATATTGAAAACTAATTACATTGCTGATACCTCTTGGCAATATAGATTTAACAATGTTGGTCAATATAAATTAGTATTAAACTCTACTAGATTTAATAAAGGATTTTCGCCTTGTTCTTATCAAGATACCATTGCTATGGTAGCAACAAAAGCTAAAGCAGACTTTACCGGTTCTTCACCAAGTGAAGCTACTTATAGAGTTATTAATACTTCGGATACATCACTATCTGACAAGTATACTTGGAAAATATATAATTTAGATGGTACGTTATTAAATGGATTCCCAATAGATTTTGATGAATCAAGTCCTTTAAATAATAAACTATTTGAATTTTATGATCTTGATTCAACTAAATCGTTTGTTGTTTGTATCATAGCCGATGTTGCTGGAACACATTCTTGTCCAGACTCAGTTTGTAAAACAATAGAAATTGTTGTTCCAAAAAGCAAATTAAAAATACCTAATGTATTTACACCTAATGGTGATGGTGTAAATGATGTATTTAAAATTGATATTTCTGGTTTCAAAAAATACAGTTTGGTAATCTGGAACAGATGGGGTAACAACGTTTTTGAAAGCGATAATCCTGATAAAATGTGGAATGGTAAAACTAATAATGATGGAGGTGAAAACCCTGCAGGAACTTATTACTACCTATTCAATTATCAATTAAGAGGAGAACAAGAACAAACAATTCGTGGTTCAATCACATTAATTAGAGAATAGTTTTAAACATAAAAAATAAAAAAGCCGCTTCAAGTAAAATTGAAGCGGCTTTTTTATTTTTTTAGTATTTTTTTGGTTGTTTTATTGAATAAATAAAGCATTTATTTCTTCATTATTTATTACACGATTATATATTTTCACCTCATCAATTGCTCCTTGAAAATAATAATATTTACCATATCCACCACCATTTCCTATTATAAAATGCTTGTCAGTATTTGCAAATTCTTCGTTGTTTTTATTGTCAAAGTTTGCTTGTAATACTCCATTGTTATAAACTTTTAATTGATTGCCATTGGCAATAAAAACAATGTGTTGCCATGAGTTTAACTGAATAGGAGCGGAAGCATTTAATGGATCTATTCCATATACTGTATTTGTTCCATTTATATTCCAATTGTCAAAATTAAAATATTGCTTGTTTCTAAAATGATTATCAATGCTGTATTCAAATCCACCGTAAGGACTGCGTTTACTTAATATAGCACATGGTTTAAGTGTGTCTTCTAAATTAACCCAGCAGCTAATACTAAATATTGCGTTGGTAATTGATGCAAGATTTAAATCGCCAAAATTAACTAAAGCAGAATCGTTTCTGTTTAAATATATTGCTTCATTTTCCTGTTTTTTTCTGTCTTGAACAAATTTTGTTTTGGTATTAATTCCTACCGTATTACTAATACTTTCAAGGTAGGAGTTATTAAAAGGAATATTTACTACTAAACCATTGTTTAAATTTATAATATTTTCTTTAGGTTTGATTTTTTCTGAATTGCAAGAGGCCAAAATGCCTAGACAATAAATAATATATAAGGTGTTTTTCATATTGCAATATGAAACGAAAAAGCATCATTTTTATTACCTGATTTTAATAATATTAATATTAAAGTATGCTATTTTATTAAGTAATTGATTAGAAGCAAAAAGCCATATTTATTTTTTTAAAAATAACAATTGATTTAAATTTTATAATTTGAAAACAAGTTTAATTCCATTACTTATGCATCTTATTTTTATTAGTTACAAAACTTATGAATAACAATTCATTAATAAATGAAGAAACCCTGCGTGCCATCTTTAATAATGCGGTAGATGGTATGATAGTTATAAATAATAGAGGGATTATTCAAACAATTAATAATTCTGTAACTAATATGTTTCAGTTTTCTAACGAAGAAATGATAGGCAATAATATTAGTATGTTAATGCCAGAACCTGATCATTCAAAACATGATGGCTATTTAAAAAAACACCATGAAACAGGCGAAAAAAAAATAATTGGAATTGGAAGGGAAGTAATTGGTAAGAGAAAAGATGGCACTACTTTTCCATTTTTTTTAAGTATTTGCGATGTTGAAACAGAAAATGGTGAGAAGATTTTTGCAGGTGTTATACATGATATAAGTGTTTTGAAAAAAGCACAAAATGACCTTGAAGATTATAGCAAAATATTAGAGAAAAATAATTCAGATTTAGAAAAACATGTAAGCGAAAGAACTGCTCAATTAAGTTCAGCAAATATTGAATTAGAGAGTTCAAATGTGCTGTTAGCAAAACAAATAGATGAAAACAAGAAAGCAAATATTGAATTGCTGAAATCTCAACAAATGCTTAATATTATTGCACAAAATTACCCAAATGGTATAATTAGTATATATAATAAAAGCCATATTTGTGAGTTTATTGAAGGTCTAGAATTGAAAAAACTTGGTTTCAGTAAAGAAGATTTTTTAGGTAAAACAATAGCTGAAACTTTTGATAAGGAAATAAGTGATATTCATACCCATCATTTTAACAAAACTGTTAATGGTGAAAATACCATGTATGAATTAGTTATAAATAATAATAATTATTTATTTTATACCACTCCAATTAAGGATGATTATGATTCAATTGACAGAATTGTAGTAGTTTGTTTAAATATTAGTTTGGTAAAAGAAGCGGAAGAAAAAACCAGACAAGCATTAGATAAAGCCAATGAATTAAGTGAATTGAAATCTAGGTTTATTTCTATGGCATCGCAT
>JBIILW010000228.1:0-3997 GCA_044338265.1 Bacteroidia bacterium
TTAGCGCCTACAGCATGTGCTCTTTCTATTATTTCCTTTACGGGATTAATGGTTCCTAAAGCATTACTCACCCAAACACAGGCTACCATTTTGGTTTTTGACGAAAGCATTTTATCGTACTCATCCATTAATAATTCACCAGCATCGTTGATGGGAATTACTTTTAAGATGGCATTTTTTTCTTCGCAAATCATTTGCCAAGGAACAATATTGCTATGGTGTTCCATGGTGGTAATGATTACTTCATCGCCAGCATTTAAAAACTTTCGTCCCCAGGTTTGTGCTACTAAATTGATACTTTCAGTAACACCTTTTGTAAAGATACATGCTTCCGCTTCTTTGGCATTTATAAACGCCTGAATGGTTTTACGTGTATCTTCAAACATGTCGGTAGAACGAGCAGCTAAGGTATGCGCAGCTCTGTGAATATTTGCATTATCGTTTGAATAATATTTAACTAACGCATCTATTACCGATTGAGGTTTTTGAGTAGTTGCAGCATTGTCAAAATAAATCAATGGTTTTCCATTTACCTCTTGATGAAGTATTGGAAACTGATTTCTTATTGATAAAATATCTAATTTTTGAGCCACAGATTACACAGATTTAAATGATTTTTTATTTTATTAAATTATTTTGTTAAAGCAACTCTTTTAAATTTCAATGATTCCTCTCCAAAATTAATAATCAGACCTAATTTTAATTTTGAAACTGCTAAATAATTTATTACTTGTTTATAATGGTTTTCAGCCACATTTTCTTGTGCCTTCACTTCTATTATTATTTTTCCAAAGGCCACAAAATCAGCAATGTAATAATGAGGTAATATAATATCTTTATAAGCTATTTCAAATTTTTTTTCACGTTCAAATCCAATATTCACTTTCCTTAACTCATATTGTAAAGCATCTTTATAAACTACTTCTAAAAAGCCTTTCCCTAAATTTCTGTGAACTTCCATACAAACTCCAATCAATTTATAGGTTTCTTCTTGGAATGGATATTTTTCAAGAGATTCATAAATTTCGAAAGATTCTTCGAATTTTAACATACTTTTTTAGATATTTAATTTTTTTAAATTAATCATTACAATCTGCGAAATCAGCGGCTTATAATTTCTTCTCTATTTCTTCTTCTAACAATTTTACTAATGCAGGAATTTTTATTTTTTCTGCAATGTCATCAGCAAATGCATTTAGTAACATTTTTCTGGCCACATCTTCAGGAATACCACGGCTTCTTAAATAAAACATAGGTTCTTCGTCTAATTGACCAATGGTTGCGCCATGTGTACATTTTACATCATCAGCAAAAATTTCTAATTGCGGTTTGGTGTTTACTGTAGCTTCATCACTTAATAAAATATTCTGATTGCGTTGGTAAGCACTGGTTTTTTGAGCATCCAAATGAACCATAATTTTTCCATTAAAAACCGCTACTGATTTATCCATCATTATGCCTTTATATAATTCGTTGCTATTGCAATTTGGTTGCGCATGATCCACTCTTGTGTGGTTATCTACCAAACTATTGCCATGAGGCATATACAAACCATATAATAAGCTATTGCAATTTTGTCCATTCAAGTAAAAATGCAAATTATTACGAACCAAAGTTCCATCTAAAGTGAGCGTAACATGGTTCACATTGGTATTGGCTTCTTGGAAAATTTGAGTAAAATTATTGTGGTAACTTTCGCCTGCTTGTTGTTGAATTTTATAATGCTCCACATGCGAATTTTCATTGGCATAAATTTCATTTACCACATTGGTAAAAACCGAATTTGAGCCCAAAGAATAATACATTTCAATTAAATGAACCGATGCACTTTTTTCTACAATAATTAAATTTCTAGGTTGATTTAAAACATTTACATCGCTCGAATCGGCAATGTTTACAATGAAAATCGGGAATTCAACAGTTTTATTAGTTGGCACAAAAATAAATGCACCATCACTTAATAAAGCAGTGTTTAACGAATTCAAAGCATTGTTTTCAATATTGGCATATTTACCAAAATGTTGGGTAAATAATTCAGCATGTATCGAACGAGCTTTAGCCAAATTAGTAATAAAAATGCTGTTGTCTTTTTCTATTATTTCCGATAATTCAGCATTAAATGTTCCATTTACAAAAACCAATTTATTGGCAGTAATTTTATTCAATAAAGCGTTTTGCAAAAATGCTTTTACATTTCCACTGCTTACACAAGTTGATTCAAAATCTTTATTTGCTAAAGCTTTTAAATTAGTGTATTTCCATTCTTCATTTTTAGTAGTTGGCAATCCTAATTTTTCAAACTCATGGTAAGCTTGCTCACGCAATGCAGAAAAACCACTCACTTCTGCTTGGTTTTTGTATTGAGTAAACGCTGTTTTTATATTTTCTATTAACATTTTTTATTAAATTCTAAATCCGAATAACAAAATTCGAAATATTTTTAAATAAAATTCTTGACTTAAAATTCTGTACTTAACACAACTATTTACAATAATATTTCGTACTTCGAATTTTACATTTCGAATTTTTATGAATTAGCTTCTACCTCTTGTTTAATCCAGTCATAGCCTTTTGCTTCTAATTCTTTTGCTAATTCTTTGTCACCACTTTTTACTATTCTTCCTTTGTATAATACATGCACAAAATCTGGAACTATATAATCCAATAATCTTTGGTAATGGGTAATCACTAAAAATGCATTGTCTTTGTTTCTTAATTTATTTACACCATTAGAAACCAAACGCAAAGCATCAATGTCTAAACCTGAATCGGTTTCATCCATGATACATAATTTAGGTTCCAACATGGCCATTTGAAATACTTCATTTCTTTTCTTTTCACCACCACTAAATCCTTCATTTAATGAACGAGAAATAAGTGATTTATCCATTTCTACATAATCCATTTTTTCACGCATCATTTTCAAAAAATCTGTTGCTTCCATTGGATCTAAACCCAAGTATTTACGTTTTTCGTTAACAGCTGTTTTTAAAAAATTGGTAGTGGAAACACCTGGAATTTCTATTGGATATTGAAACGCTAAAAACAAACCTTCTCGGGCTCTGTCTTCCGGACTCATGTCCAATAAATTTTTACCTTCATAAGAAACACTTCCGCTTGTAACTTCATACTCAGCTCGGCCGGCTAATACCGATGAAAGTGTGCTTTTACCAGCTCCGTTTGGACCCATAATGGCATGTATTTCACCAGCTTTCACTTCTAAACTTAATCCATTCAGGATTTTTTTACCTTCTATTTCTGCTTTTAAATCTTTTATTGATAACATAATTTGCTTCTGGCAACTGGCATCTGGCTTCTAGCCGAATTCAGTTAACTTTTATTTTAAATTTATATTTTTTTGCTAGAGGCTAGAGGCTAGCCGCCAGCGGCTTTTTAACCTACCGAACCTTCTAAACTTACGGCTAATAACTTTTGTGCTTCTACTGCAAATTCCATGGGTAATTGGTTCAATACTTCTTTACAAAAACCGTTTACAATTAAACCAACAGCTTCTTCAGTTCCAATACCACGTTGGTTACAATAAAATATTTGATCTTCACCAATTTTACTGGTACTTGCTTCGTGTTCTACTTGTGCAGTTTTATTGTTTATTTCAATATAAGGAAAAGTATGCGCACCACTTCTATCGCCAATTAACATGCTATCGCATTGTGTATGGTTCCTTGCATTTTCAGCACGTTTATTTACTTTTACTAAACCTCTGTATGAATTATGTGATTTACCAGCCGATATTCCTTTCGATACAATTCTGCTTTTGGTATGTTTACCAATATGAATCATTTTGGTGCCGGTATCGGCAATTTGCCTGTTATTAGTAACAGCCACCGAGAAAAATTCTCCAGTTGAATAATCACCTTTTAAAATACAACTTGGATATTTCCAAGTAATGGCGCTACCAGTTTCTACTTGCGTCCAGCTAATTTTTGAATGTGCACCTTCACAACTTCCGCGTTTGGTTACAAAATTATAAATTCCG
>JBIILW010000014.1:0-14143 GCA_044338265.1 Bacteroidia bacterium
TTTGCTAAGGCATGGCTTCAGACTACGGACAGTAAAAACTCCTGATAGGTATGTAAGTAGTTTCATAATTTTATTTTTTATGCACTCATTTCCTTTAAAGCATTTACCAAAATATTTAACTCTTCAATAGTAGTATAGATACTTGGGGTAATTCTACAACCTTGCACTTTTGCTTTTTCATTATCAATGGCAACAGTCCAAATTTTATATTTATCAAAAAGTATTTGAGCCATGTCTGATGGCTTCATTTTTTTAATTCCAACATTTGCTATTCCGCAACTTCTTTCATCTTCAAAAGGTGTATTTATTTCAATATTCTTGAACTCTTTTACTTGGTTTATCCAATAATTTTTCAAGAATCTTAAACGTTCTTCTTTTCTTTTTATTCCAATTAATTCATTGAATTTAATTGCATGTGCAATGCTTAATTCAGTTGCCATTGGCTGTGTTCCCGTATGATTCAGTTTTCTAATGTCTTTTTTATCGTAACTGTATTCACCATTTATTGGCCATAGATTTTCAATGTTTTCATTTTTAACAAACAATAAGCCAGCACCTAATGGAACGCTTAACCATTTATGCAAACTACAAGCATAATAATCGCAGTTTAAATCCGCTATTTTAAAGTCAATATGAGCAATGGCATGCGCACCGTCAACCACTACTTTTACGTTATGTTGATGTGCCATGTCACATATTTTTTTAATGGGTAAAATCTGTCCAGTTATATTTATCATGTGACAAACCATTATCAATTTGGTTTTTTTAGTAATGGCATTTTCATAAATAGCCACAATTTCATCATCTGATTTTGGATGATTAGGAATGTTAATTATTTTATTCACCATTCCATATCTTTCGGCCTGTTGTTTAAACATATCAAGCATAGCACCATAATCTTGATAAGCCATTATAGCTTCATCGCCATCTTTCCAATCCATTCCACTGATTACAGTATTCATGGATTCAGTTGTATTTCTTGTAACAATTATTTCACTCAAATCACTTTTTAAAAACTGAGCCAAATTTTTCCTTACGGCAATTTTATCGTCTATCATTTTTTTACGCATATAATAGGATGCATGAAAATTTAACATTTTTATTTCAGCTATGTAATCATTCAAAATAGGCTGTGGCATCATGGAATAATACCCATTTTCTAAATTTATATAATCAGTTTTAAGTTTATAAGCATTCCTTAAATTAAGCCAAAAGTCTTCATCGTTTGCTATTTGATATGCTGAATAATTTTGAAATTTATACATTATTTCATCAGTGTTTTTTCCCGATAAAGGCAATGATATTCCTGCCAAAGCCAAGGTTTTAATAAATTCACGTTTTTGCATTTTGGTAAATTATTTTTTTTGTAAATATAAATATTTAATAAACTAAACAAATAATTCATGAATATAGACTGATTTATAAAAAGCAACCAATGATCCTCTCAAAATTAAAAGAGAAATAGAACAAATTTCCTATTATTGCCAAAGGCAAAAAACAATAAATTTTGTTATTAAAAATGATAGATAAAATAAGGAAAACAGAAAACTTACACATTGTTTTTTGGTTGGTAAAAGATTTATGTTGGATGATGGAGTTTAAAACTGCAGGTGCAATTATGATTTTACCTACCCTTGCCATGGCATTTTATGTTACCTATTTATCAAGTCAAAATTTAAAAACAGTTTTAGTGAATCTAGCTATCATATTTTGGATACTTGCTAACAGCGCTTGGATGCTAAATGATTTTTATTTGAATGTTCCTAAATCAGTTTCACTGATATTTTTTATTGCCGGAATGGCAACCATATTATTATACATTTGGTTAGCTTTTATTCAACCCTTTTTTACAAAAAAAATTACCAATGACTAATTCAGACATAGCCGATTTATTCAAGCTTTTTGCCGATTTAAGTGAACTTCATGGCGGAAATCCTTTTAAAATAAAACAATTTACCAATGCATTTTTCCGCATTGATAAAATGCTAATACCACTTGAAAATTTATCGATTCCTGAGCTAGAAAAAATAGAAGGAATTGGCAAAGGAATAGCCGCAAAAATTGATGAAATCAATAAAACAGAAAGTTTTGGAGAGTTGGATGAATTATTAGCTAGTACGCCCGAGGGTGTATTGATGATGATGAAAATAAAGGGCATTGGACCAAAAAAAATTGCCATTATTTGGAAAGAGTTAGCAATAGAAGAAATAGGTGAATTGCTTTATGCATGTAAAGAAAACAGGTTAGCACAAGCCAAAGGTTTTGGTTTAAAAACACAGCAAAGTGTTATTAACCAAATTGAGTTCATGTATGCCAGTGCCAATAAGTTTCATTATGCCAAGGTGGAACATAAAGCATTTGATTTAGTTGAAAAATTACAAGCTTTAAATACCATTCAAAATGTTTCACTTTGCGGTGCAATAAGAAGAAAAATGGAAGTGATAGATGCCATTGAAATATTGGTAGCATGCAATGAAATAAATAAAACGAAACAAGCATTAGTTGAAAGTAATTTATTTACAGAAATAAATCATGATAACATTGAGTTTAAAGGAAAATACGAACAAATTCCTGTTGTAATTTCATGCTGTGAAAATGAAGATTTCACATGGCAATTGTTTAAAAAAACAGCCAATGAAAAACATTTAGCATTGTTAGATTTAAATGCAATAAACAAGCAAAGTACAAGCGAAGAAGAAATTTATAAAAGCATTCAATTGCCATACATTTTTCCTGAAATGCGTGAGGGTACAAATGAAGTAACATTAGCAAAACAAAATAAGCTGCCAACGCTAATAGAATATAGCGATTTAAAGGGCGCATTGCATAATCATTCCACTTGGAGCGATGGATTAAATTCTATTGCCGAAATGGCAAAAGCTTGTGAAAAATTAGGCTATAATTATTTTGGAATTGCCGATCATAGTAAAGCCGCATTTTATGCAAAAGGATTAAACGAAGAGCAAATCATTAACCAACATTCGGAAATAGATAAACTGAATAAAAGCAATCCAAATTTTACTATTTTTAAAGGTATAGAATGCGATATTTTGTACAACGGTCAAATGGATTATGCGAATGATGTTTTGGCCAGTTTTGATTATGTGGTTGCATCGGTTCACAGCATTTTGAAAATGAATGAAGAAAAAGCAATGAGTCGTTTAATTTCTGCCATTGAAAATCCTTATACCACTATTTTGGGTCATCCAACAGGAAGGTTATTATTGTTAAGAGAAGGTTATCCAATCAATCATGAAAAAATAATAGATGCCTGCGCGGCAAATAAAGTTGCTATAGAAATAAATGCAAATCCTTACCGTTTGGACCTTGATTGGCGTTATATTGATTATGCCTTGAATAAAGGAATTATGCTATGTATAAACCCTGATGCACATAGTATTGAGGGATTAAAAGACATGTATTATGGCTTACAAATAGCACGAAAAGGCGGACTTACAAAAGAAAGTTGTTTAAATGCGTTTTCAACTGAAGAACTCAAAAAATATTTTAAACAAAAAAATAACATATCATTATAAACAAAACATATAGTTTTGTACCAATGATTGAAAACTTAATAAATTTAATAAGAGATAATGCAAGTGAATTAATAATAGATAACCAAGCTGTAAAAAATGAATACAACGAAGCGGCAATTTCTGAAACAGGAAATATTATCATTAGTGAATTAAAAAGTGAGGTTTCTAAATTAAATATAGTGGGATTAACTGAAATTTTAAAAAGTAATGGCAATTTATCGAATAATAAAATAATTTTAGGGATAATAACAAAATTAAGTGAAAGCTTATCGGCTAAATTTGAATTAAGTAATAATGATGCGGAGCATATTTCTCAAAATTTAATTCCCGCAGTTATGAATCAATTAATTTCAAAAACAAACGACCCGAATGATGATTCATTTAATATTCAAGGATTATTAAGTAATTTGGGTGGCGGTGGTTTTTTGGGAATGTTCAAGAATTTTTTATTATAAACTTTGCAGTGTGAAAGTAAAAATTATATTTGCCCACGCTAAATAACTAAAAAATAGTGCAATAATGGCCCGTAAACAAATAATAATGGAATTTCCAATAAAAGCTTCCCCAGCTTTATTGTTTAATTATATCAGTACCCCAAGTGGATTATCACAATGGTTCTGTGTAGATGTGGATATTAGAAATAACTTGTTTAAATTTAAATGGGAAGGCGAAGAAACAAGCGCTGACTTAATTAAAAAAGTGAACAATAAAAGCATGAAATTTAAATGGACAGATTCTGCAAAAGATGAGTACTTAGAATTTGATATAAACGTGGATGAGCTTACCGATGACGTGGCTTTAGTAATTACAGACTATGCCGAGGAAAGTGAAGAAAAATATACCAATCAGCTTTGGGAAAGTCAAATACACGATTTAAAAAGTTGTATTGGAGCATAAAAAAAGCCGTCAGACATTTAACTGACGGCTTTTTTTTATCAATAAATGAAATGAACTAATAACTCATTTCTACAATTTTCACTACATCAGAAGGAGTAATATTTTGGCGTTCGCCCAATTTTAATATGCCTCTTTTGGTAAATGAATTGAATATAAAAGGCGCAGCTTCATTATATTTATCAGTGTATTCACTCAAATGTGTTTTTATACCTACTGAATGAAAAAATACTTCTGTTTTATCAATTGCCAATTTTGCTTTTTCTTCCAATGTGCCTTCACTTATATTCCAAACTCGAGTAGCATATTGTGCTAATTTTTCTTTCTTGTTTTCAAAATTATAACGGTAATGACTTGGAGCAATGATGGCTAAAGTTTGTGCATGGTCTATTCCATATAAAACGGTAAGTTCATGACCAATTGCATGCACAGTCCAATCTGTTGGAACACCTTTTTGTATTAATCCGTTTAAAGCCATAGTGCAACTCCACATAAACTCACATTGTGCATTGTAATCACTCGGATTATTTAAAATTTGTGGTGCTACTTCAATTAAATTTTGCATGATACTTTCCGAAATTCTGTCTTGCAAATTTGCACCCGTTGGATAAGTCATGTACTGTTCTAAAACGTGTGTAAATGCATCCACAATTCCATTGGCAATTTGAATTGCTGGAATTGATGAAATTACTTGAGGATCTAAAATAGAAAACTGAGGAAACAATCCTGGTCCGCCCATTCCTAATTTCTGATTGGTTTCACGTCTTGAAATCACCGAACCTGAGTTCATTTCAGAACCCGTTGCTGGCAATGTTAAAACTACTCCAAAAGGCATTCCCACTTCGGTTCTGATTCCTTTTTCTAAAATATCCCAAGGATTATTTCCTTCAAATAAAGCAGCAGATGCTAAAAACTTTGTTCCATCAATGACAGATCCACCGCCAACTGCTAACAAAAAAGTAATTTTTTCATTTTTAATTACTTCCAAAGCTTCTAATAAAACATTGTATTCTGGATTGGCAGGAATGCCACCAAACTCTATCACTTCAAACGATTGAAGTGCGGTTTTTACTTGTTCATAAATACCATTTTTTTTAATACTTCCACTTCCGTAAAGCATTAACACTTTAGCATGAGCAGGAATTTCATTGGCTAATTTATTGATTAAACCTTTTCCAAAATGAATTTTAGTAGGGTTTTTGAATTCAAAGTTATTCATAATTATTTATTGTTGATACAATGATAAGCTGTTTGTACAATGAATTGTTTTTAAATAAAAATAATTTTAAAGTAACAAAGTAAATAGTAGAAATGAGTTCAAAGTAGTTTACTTTGTAACATGTCGGTATTAAAGCAACAAGTAAAATTTGTAGATCAAAACAAATCTGAATTTTTCTCAGTTCTTAAAAGCAGAGTAGATCATTATTTTACTAAGAACCATATTTCAAAATATGCCAATGCAACAATGGTTATTAAAACTATTATTTTACTTTTAGCATATGTTTTACCCTTTATTTACATCCTATTTTTTCAACCTAGTTTTGGAGTAAGTTTATTGCTTTGGAGCATAATGGGCATTGCAGTAGCAGGAATTGGAATGAGTGTGATGCATGATGCAAACCATGGTGCATATTCGGCTAATAAAAACGTGAATTATTGGCTGGGAAATACATTAAATTTATTAGGAGGTTCAGTATTTAATTGGAAACTTCAACACAATATTTTGCACCATACTTATACAAATATTACATTTTTAGATGATGATATTTCGGATAGATTAGTATTGAAGTTTTCGCCACATACCAAGCAAAAAAGTTTCCATCAATTCCAATGGATATATGCGTTCTTTTTTTATGGATTACTTACTTTTTATTGGGCTGTAGCGAAAGATTTTATTCAATTTTATCAGTTTTCAAAAAATGGTGTTAATAATAAAAACAGAAAAGAAAATGTATTCATATTAGCCAAAATTATTGGAATAAAAATTTTCTATTTTTCTTTAATGATCATAGTTCCTGTATATTTTTTCAATATGTTATTTACTCAAGTATTTGCCGGTTTTGCATTGATGCATTTTTTTTCAGGAATAATCCTAACTACCGTTTTTCAATTAGCACACACTGTTGAAAACACCACTCATCCTTTGCCAAATGTAGATGGAATTATTGAAAATGATTGGGCTATTCACCAATTAAATACAACAGCCGATTTTGCTCCTAATAACAAATTATTGTCTTGGTATATTGGCGGTTTAAATTTTCAGGTGGAACATCATTTGTTTCAAAAAATATCACATGTTCATTATCCCGAAATAGCCAAAATAGTAAAGCAAACTGCAAAGGAATATGGTATACAACATTTGGAAAACAAAACGCTTTATAGCGCTATCAAATCGCATATTACTTATTTAAAACATTTGGGTAAATTGCCAAATTTGCACGAAGCAATTGGCTAACAACACTTAATGTTTTTAATATTAACCAATCAAATTTTACTTAATTTAGACAGTGAAAAATTTAAACCAATTTTTTACCACAAAAAATTATTAATTTAATAATTTCATCATTTACAAACAGTATATTTGCTCGATTTTTAATTGAAAAAGTTTTCGCTAAATATTGACAATGAGGGAGAAAGTTTTTTTTACGGCTTAATTTGTAATGAAAACAATGCTCGCTTAGCATGGTTAATCAATCATGCTATAGCAATTGATTTAGCTAAAGAAAACAGTATTGAATGGTATAATGATTTAGAAAACGAAAATTATTACTTTGATAAATTCGTGTACATTGATGAATTAAACCATTTAACTTACACATTCTTCTCTAATTACGATGACAATGTTTCGCTTTTTACTGAACTAAAGTTAAGAGCCATGAAATATTTTATTTTAATAGAAGGTGGTTTGACTTTTTTTGATGAGAAGTTGTTTTTAAAAAAAATGAAAACTATTAATGAAATTCAGCTCATTAGTAAAATAGACCAAAAAAGGCTGAAACACAAAGTAAATTTAATTTTATAACCGAATTATAGATAAATATATCATGAATAATATACTTTTTAATCGTACCAAAATAGTAGCAACCATTGGCCCAGCAACAAGCAGCTTAGAAAAACTGAAAGAAATAATACTAGAAGGAGTGGATGTTTGTCGCCTTAATTTTTCACACGGTTCCTACGAGGATCATAAACAAGTAATTGACAATATTAAATTAGCCAATGAAGAACTTGGAACCAATGTTTGCATGTTACTTGATTTGCAAGGACCCAAATTGAGGGTTGGTGAAATGGAAAATGGGAAAGTAGAACTTATCAATGGTGAAATCATAGAAGTTACTACTGAAAAATGCATGGGTACAAGTAACCGTGTTTATGTAAATTTTGAAAATTTACCTAAAGACGTAAACCCAGGCGAACGTATTTTATTAGACGATGGTAAGCTAGAATTGAAAGTAATTGAAACTAATAGAAAAAATTTAATCAAAGCACAAGTAATTGTTGGTGGTTGGCTTTCAAATAAAAAAGGCTTCAATTTACCAAATACCATCATGAGTATTCCAAGCATGACACAAAAAGATTTGGACGATTTGAAATTTGGTATTGAAAACAAAGTAGAATGGGTCGGACTTTCATTTGTTAGAAATGAAAATGATGTAATTTTTCTTAAAAATATTATAGAATTAAACGATTGGAGACCACGCGTTATTTCAAAAATTGAAAAACCAGAAGCAGTCATCAATATTGATAAAATCATTGCAGTTTCTGATGGAATTATGGTTGCCCGTGGCGATTTGGGTGTAGAAATGCCTATGGAACAAGTTCCAGTTATTCAAAAACGTATTGTAAAAAAATGTATTGAGGCCAGCAAACCAGTAATTATTGCTACTCAAATGATGGAAAGCATGATAGTAAGCCCGGTACCTACTCGTGCTGAATTAAACGATATTGCAAATGCGGTAATGGATGGTGCCGATGCAGTGATGTTAAGCGCTGAAACCAGTGTTGGTGCATTTCCTGTAGATGCAATCAGGTACATGAGAAAAACTATTTTAGAAGTAGAAACAAATACCAATGCTCCCTATTTTAAAGGTGTGAAACCATCGGCAGAAAGTGAAACATTTTTTTCAGATGAAATATGTTTTACTGCAGTTAAAGTAAGCGACCACTTAAAAGCAGATGCCATTGTTGGTATGACTTTTTCGGGTTATTCAGCTTATAAAATTTCGTCTTTTCGCCCTAAAGCAAGCATATTTATTTTTACTACCAACCCACGTTTGGTCAATACCTTAAGCTTAGTATGGGGCGTTCGTGGGTTTTTATACCGCGAGTTTGAAAGCACTGACGATTCCATGCAAGATGTGAATGATAATTTATTAAAAGGTGGTTTTATAAAACCTGGACAGGTAGTAATAAATACAGCCAGTATGCCTATTTCAGAACGATCTAGGGTAAATACAATTAAAGTTTCTGAAATAAAATAAACATAAAAAAATATGAATAAAATAATTTTTGCAGCAATCGTTTTAACAGGTTTTATGGCATGTACTAAAACCGAAACTAATCCTAATCCGAGTCAAACAATCATTACTTCCGATAGTTCACAATATTCAGGACGATTAAAAGTAATGGTGTTAGATGGAACCAATAACAATGCTCTTATAAATGATGCCCAAGTTTTTTTGTATCCAACTTACGATGATTTGAAAAGAAATTTTTATATCAATACAGTTACTAGTATAAACGGCACTGGCGATTTTGGATATATTTTACAAGGGAACTACTATTTACGCGCTCAAAGTGGAATTAAGAGCGATACCAATGTGGTACAAGTATTGGGTCAAAAAACCATTACAAGAACCATGATTGTTAGACAATAAATTAAAAAATGGAAGATTTAATTGAAAATAAAATTGCAAACAGCGGTTTAGTTACCATCGATTTGGAGCTATTATGCCATGCGGGTGAGCGTATTTTATTTGACATTAAAGATTGGCTATTTAGGGAAATGATTTTAAAGGAAAAAGACTTTAGAGCATTTATTAAATCCCACGATTGGACACAATATCAAAACAAGAATATTGCATTTTATTGTAGCAACGATGCCATTGTTCCTACATGGGCATACATGCTTTTGGCCGTTGATGTTCAGCAATATGCTAACCGCTATATTTTTGGCGATTTAAAACAATTAGAAATCACCTTGTATAACGATGCAATTGATCAAATAAATGCTAATGATTATACCGATAAAAGAATAATTATTAAAGGCTGTAGTCACAACGAAATGCCGGTTTCTGCTTATGTAGCCATAAGCAATAAATTATTGCCTGTAGTAAAAAGTTTAATGTATGGCGAAGCTTGCAGCAATGTGCCAATTTATAAAAAACGATAATAATAAATGAACGACCAAACTGTAAAAATTAAGTTAGGTAATATTACAAACTTAAGCGATGCACGCTTTGCTGCAGCTGCCGGAATTGAATACATGGGCTTTTGTTTTGACACCAATAACGTAAATTATATTCCACCTGTAAAGGCCAAACAAATTATAGATTGGACCAGTGGATGCTTTGTAGTGGCTGAATTTGGCAATCAATCTATCCATGAAATAATGGCTATAACAGAAATGTTGAACATTGACATTGTAGAAATAAACAATCATTTATTGCCAACAGATTTAGTAGAAATAGACAAACCAATTATAAAAAAATTAGATATTAGCTTATTAAACAAAGAAACTTTAACGTCAGAAATTGTTTTGTATTCAACTAAAGTAGATGCGTTTCATTTGTTTGCAAGCCATGAAAACAATTCAATTTCAGCAGAACAATTGAAAGAAATTTGTAACAATTATAAAATAATTTGGGGTATAAATACTTCGTCAGAAACAATAAAAGCAATTATAGCAAGCTACCAACCTTATGCTTTAAACATTACTGGTGGCGATGAAGAAAAAACGGGCGTAAAAGACTTTGATGAGTTGAACGATATACTTGATGTTTTAGGAATATTTGAAGGATAAGAAATTTTGGATGTTGGATGTTGAATGATGAATTAAAAATTCGTTGCCCTAAACACTTAAACACTTCCTTTACCTCTATCAAAAAATTATCAGTATCTACTTTGCTTATGGTCTATGTTTGTTAATTTTATAGTCAGTTATAATTTCAATTAATGTTATGCTTTTTATGGAGACTTTTGAGAAAAGAATCACGATTGAACGCTTCAATGAATCCAGATTTTTCTCCCTTTTTTAACTCATTAATCAATTCAGTCTTTTTGGTTTCTTCATACTCAAACATTCTTAGGGCTGCTCGCACAACCTCACTTGCCGATGAGAATTTTCCGGATTTCACTTGTTGGTTAATAAAGCCATCAAAATAATCGCCCAATAAAATAGATGTGTTCTTTGCCATTATATTTAATATTTTGCTCTCAAATTTACCAATTCATGGTATATATTCAAATATTTTCTTTTAAAGTTGTATGCTGAATTGGTTGCTATGCAATTGCCTACGGGCTGTATTTACCGAACAAAAGCAAACTGCAAAGTTCTCGACTCCGCTCGAACTGACTATCTTTATAGCCAAATCTCCGTGATAGCAGATAGATTGCTTCGTACCTCGCAAAGACGATTAAACAATCTAAATCAACACTTAAACACTTAAACACTTAAACACTTACTTCACTTCCTTCACCTCTATCAAAAAGTTTTCAGTATCTACTTTAAAATTTTCTTTACTGCTATATTGTAAATCCACTATTTTCCAATGATTAGCTGGAATAATGTATTCAAATTTACCCGTACTCAACATTACTTTTATTGGCATTTCTAATCCACTTACGTTGGTTGTTAACCTGTATTTTAGTTCCAAAATATTTTCTTTTTCTATGAATTGATATTCAAAAACAGGCAATGCAGCTTTACGTAAATATTGGTTAAAAAACGGACCAAAATCATAACGAGTTCTTTTGCTTATGTAACTTTCAACGTCTGCGCTTGTTAAAGTTTTGTACTTCAAATCATCGTTTAATTCATAAAGCATATTGAACCAAGTAGTGTCGTTATTCAACATTTTACGCATGGTATGCAGCATCCAAGTTCCTTTGTAATAAACGTCATTGTCTTTTCTTCCATGAAAATAAACATCGTGTGGAGCAATGATTGGCGCGCTATTTTTGATATGATGTTTTTGACTGTTTAAATATTTTACAGCTTTTTCATAACCTTGTTTAAACTCTACATAAACTGCTTCGGAATAAGTAGTAAAACTTTCATGAATCCACATATCTGCATGGTCTTTCATACTTAAACTATTGCCAAACCATTCGTGCCCACTTTCATGAACTATGATAAAATCAAAACCCCATTCATTGTTTTTATAATCGTTTCCATATGCTACACAACTTTGGTGTTCCATTCCCCAATAAGGAGTTTCCACCAATTTATAACCATCGTTCCAAAAGGGATAAGGAGAAAAAAAACGATCAAAACAACCCAACATATCTTTTACCTGCTTGAAATGAATTTTTGCTTTTTGCTCATTTTCTCTTAAAACATAATAGTTTAAAACTAAAATTCCTTTTATCGGACTTCTAAATTCATCTTGAATTTGAACATAATCAGCAATGTTAATGGTGATATTATAATTATTAATAGGATACGAAACTTTCCAATCATACTGCGTGTAACCATCATTTAAAGGTAATTTTCCTATAAACTTTCCATTACTTACACCAACCAAACCATTTAGAACTTGCAAATGCATCACCATGTTTTCGGCCTCATCGCTCAAATGATCTTTGCAAGGCAACCAACAATATGCGCCAATTCCTTCGCAAGCCAAACCAACCCAAGGTTTATTAATGCTATCTTTTTTAAAAACAAAGCCACCATCCCAAGGTGCATTTTTGGCAATTGGAGGAAAGCCACTAAAAAATACAGTAATTTTAGCCAAAGTTCCTTTTAAAATTTTTTTTCCAAAATCAATAAAATAAGCATTGCTATCTTGCTGGTATATAAGATTGGTATTTTCAAAAATCACTTTTTCTATTTTCATTGGCATTTTCAAATCAATTTGAATTTTATTCAAATCAGTTACAGCCAAAAAAGTAATTTCATTTTTCCCCGAAATGAACTTTTTTTCAATATCAACTTTTACAGTTATTTCATAAGTTTTTACATCAAAACAAGTGCGGAGTTTTGATAATTTTCCGTGCAAATAATCTTGTTTTGAAAAAGGTTGTGCACTTAAATTTCCAAACAAAACGACTAATAAAAAGGAAATGAATAATTTATGGTGAAACATTTGTTAAATATTTTTTTTCAAACATAAAACTAAATTGTATAAACTTGCGCTATAAATAAAAATCTAAGTTTTCATTATGAATAATTTACTTCAAGGAAAAAAAGGCATCATATTTGGTGCGTTAAATGATAAGTCAATAGCTTGGCAAGTGGCTTTAAAATGCCATGAACAAGGCGCACAATTTGTGTTAACCAATGCACCTGTAGCCATGAGAATGGGTGAAATCAATGAATTATCAACCCTTTGTAATGCGCAAGTAATTCCTTGCGATGTGAGTAAAAACGAAGACATGGACAATTTGATTGACAAGTCGATGGAGATTTTAGGTGGTAAAATTGATTTTATTTTACACTCAGTTGGCATGAGTATGAACATGAGAAAAGGCAATGATTACTTGAACTTAGACTATAAATTCATGCATGATACCATTGATATTTCTGCTATGAGTTTCCACCGTTTATTGGCTTCATGTTATAAAAAAGATGCCATTAACGAATGGGGTTCGGTAGTAGCTTTAACTTATATTGCTGCGCAACGCGTATTTCCTCATTACAGCGAAATGGCGGAGGCAAAATCATTGTTAGAAAGTGTGGCCCGTAGTTTTGGTTACCATTATGGTAAAACTAAAAAAGTTCGTATCAATACCATTTCACAAAGCCCAACAAAAACTACTGCGGGAAGTGGTGTTAAAGGTTTTGGCGACTTTTTTGACTATGCTGCAGCATTGAGTCCACTTGGCAATGCCGATGCGGTGCAATGTGCTGAATACTGTGCTTTAATGTTTAGTGATTTTAGCAGAATGGTTACCATGCAAAACCTTTTCCACGATGGTGGATTTAACAATACTGGCTTTAGCCCTGATGTATTTGAAATAGCAAAAAATCCAGAATAAGAAATTTTATAAAAATAATTATTAAACAAAAAAGCGGAAAGAAATTTCCGCTTTTTTTAAGTTTAAATTTCAATAATTATTCTTCAATTGTAGGGTTTTGTAAATTGCTATGTCTTTTGCTATAAAGGAAATAAACCAATACACCCACTGCACCCCAAATTAGGAAAGCAATCCAAGTTTCAATTCTTACAAAGCACATCAAAAACAAATTGAATGAAACACCTAAGGTTCCAACTAAATATACCGCTGGCGCTTTAAATGGTCTTTCTAATTCAGGACTTTTATATCGCAATAACATGACCGCAACACATACCATTGCAAAAGCCAATAATGTTCCCATGCTACACATGGCGCTTACGTTTTCAATAGGAGTTAATGCTGCTACAACAGATATAATTGCACCCACTAAAATGGTAGATTTATAAGGCGTTTTAAATTTTGGATGCAAAGTTCCAAACATACTTTTTGGTAATAAACCATCTTTGGCCATTCCTAAAAAAATACGTGTTTGG
>JBIILW010000229.1:0-3979 GCA_044338265.1 Bacteroidia bacterium
AATTTCTAATTTATAATTTACTCCACTAAAACAAAGTCTTAAAGGAACTGATTTTTTTCTTGGAAAAAACACAGGAAAAACTTCAAACGGAATTTCCTCAGCGTTAATATTTATGGTATAGTTTCCCGCAACGGTAGGTTTAAAAAACACACTGTCTATGCCTATAGTTTTATAGTCAAATGATTCAATGTTATTGTTTAAAATTTTTATTGTTTTTATTGAATCACCTTTTAACGATAAATAAACTTCTTGGTTCACATATATTTTAGAAATATTTGATTTGAAACTTATCAATGGTTTTGGAGTTTCTATTTCTTTAAACACATTTTTATTAATTAACAATACCCTAAGCTTAAATTCTTTTATAAAATTATTTGCAATAATTGCAGGTACATTTTTCCAACGCCATTTAATCCAACCTTTTTCATCTCCAGTTGTAATTCCATTTTCAAGATCTAGTTTAAATAGTTTCTCAAAATAAATTCTTCTTTTGTCTTTTTTATCTAATCCTTTCGACCAATTATTTAGTTTAACAATAATGTCAAATAATATTTTCCCATTGTTTTTTTTAATTAAAAAAACATCAGATTTTGTATAGGAATTAGGTTCTTTAATTTGCTTAGTTTTATTGTCTAATAAAACATTTTCTAAATATAAAACTTCAAATGCATCAATGTCATTTGCCGCTTGTTCTAATACTGGGTCAGTAAAATCAGCTGCTGGTCTTTCAATATATTTATTAATGTATCCATTTACCGAAATCCAATCTGAAGGAATTTGAATGACTGATAAAATCAAAAATATTAAATACATTAACTGAATAATTTTGTACCTCAGTCTTTTACTTTTTGCTATTCGGGTATATTCTGACATTATTTTGAAATAAATATTGGTGAACCCATAATAGTTGAAATACCGTCTTTGTTTATTAACCTGATTTTATCAAATATCAAAGTTGAACCTGTAGGTAAATTTGCTTCAATATCTCTCAACTCATTTCTTAAAAAACGAGTATTACTTTTTATTGTTTCCATTTTTCCATTTGGAAATGCCACTGTCAAATTAAAATTTACTACTTGCCAATTTGTGTTTTCTGATTCTAAACAATGAACATCAGCTATTGTAGATATTTGTCCGGCCATGTTTTTTAAAACTATTTTTGGTAAATCTATTCGCTGAGCAAACATTTTTTTACTGCACAATACTGTTGTTCCTGATCGAAGTTCTAATGTGAAAAATCCTTCATTTTCAGGTGTAATTTTTAACGTATTATTTTCTAATTCTACTTTTGCATTTTTTGATATAAAATTTAAATTTGGAACATTTTTTAAACTAGAAAAGTCTGGTGAAAGAGAAGTTTCTTGGTCTACAAAACAAACCATATCATTTTCATCTTCAAAAAAACGCATATCAGGATTTTCAACATTAAAAGCATGAGATATTTTCTCATCTTTTACCCTAGCAGATATTTCAAATTTTCCAACTTCTTGCGCCTTCCAATTTAATACATAATGAAAATTTGAAACTTGTTTTACTTGATAAGCTACATTATTAATTAATACTTCTGGTACTATATTTTTAGTTGTATAAAAGTCAAATACTACATTTTCATTCAAATAATAAGTCTTTTTTAAACTTTTTATGAATGAAGAATCTTTTAATACTTCATTTATAGAAATATTTATTTTTTGATTTTTGATTTTCAAATAATCAAAAGAATTATATAAAATTACCGATTCATAGTGATTCAATAATGTTTCAATAAATCCATTTGGTGCATTGTAAAAAAAAGTTTGACTTAAATTTTTGTTTTCTTTCTTTTTTGGAATCCTTAAACCAAATTCATGCTCCAATTTTTCTTTTTCTGAACCTTCATAATAGTTTACAAAGTTTTGTAATAGTGATTGTAACTTCAATAAACTATGACCTTCTGATTTTATATAAGATGAAAACTTGGAGTCTTTTAAATGTTCTTCTTTAACTTTTTTTTCTGTAAAATATTTTTTTAAAAGAATTTTTAACACACTTATTTCTTTCAAAGCCTCGTATGTATTGGCTTTAAAAGCAGCGTTTTTAGAATCAATTACTTTATATTCTGAAAGTTTTTCTTTTAACCTTTCATTGAGTTCATTTTGTGAATTGGCAAACGGACCAAAAAACTTTAAATAATTCCCAGAGGTTGAAAAAAAGAATAAAACTATAAAAATTAAATATAGAAATGAAACTAATTTTAAATTTAATAACCTACTCTTTCTTATTCTTACGGTATCCGACATATTTATACATTACCTTTTGTAATAAATTCCTGGTATTTTGAATTTATTATTTTCATGTTTTTGTTGTATTCGTCTATTTGATTGTTAAACTCTTCTACATTTGAATGCATTATTTTACTTGAATTTGCACTTTCCGACATTTCGTTTTTTATAGAAACAATTGAAGTGTTAAATTCATTCATTTGTTGCGATAAAGCATTTAAAGTTACACTGAATTGTGCCATTGCATCCTGATATCCTTTGCTAATATCTTCATTTTCTTCTTTAATAGCAGTAAGTTGAGGAAACACGTTTTCCCAATTATAATCTTTATCTGGTGTCGATCTTTCAAAAGCAGATATTAGAAATATTGTGGCTTCAATTGATAATCCAAACACAAATAATTCATTTGCATAATCCCAACCAATAAATTTAAACATGGAAGCTATTAATATTACTGCTGCACCAAAACCATAAATAAATGTTATGATATTTAATTTTCCTTTTACTTTTTTTGTCATAAATATTTTTATTAAAATTAATTTTTAAATAATGATTCGTTGAATTCTATCCAACCTTGTTTTTGCTTTTTCAAAAGAACTTTTGTTGCCATTTTTACACCAAAAAACAATACTAAACTAAATACTATTATCAAAATTCCATAAAATGTAAGTTTAGTAATTAAATCTTCTTTCATTTTTGCTTTTAAATAATCAATGGAATTGTTTTGTTCCAAATATTTTTTCTCAAAACTTTCTAATGATAAGTTCACAGCTTCTTCGCTTTTTGCTTGTAGGTCAAGTAAATTATTTGTCTTTTCTTGTAATATTATTGATTGACTCGCAATTGAATCTTTGTTTGCTTTTAACTCCTCTTTTAAGGTTTCTATTTTATGCGAAAGTGAACTAACTTTACCTGTTAACTCTACGTTTTTTGCTACTTCTTCAATATATAAATTTTCTAAACTTGATATTTGAGTTTCAACAGCATTTGTTTGTCCAATAACAATCATTGGAAATAATATTACGATAAATATGGCTATATTTTTCAATTGATATTTCATTTTTGTGTATACAATATTATTAAAAATATTGGATTTTTGGAATTAAATTTATTTAATCACCAAATAAATTAAATACAAACAATTCAAAGAAAAAATATTAAGATAATTCTTTTTAAAACACTTAGTTTATCAAATGTGATATTGATTATTGATTTTATATAAGAATGTATGCTAAATATTTATTTTAGATAAAAAAAACGGTAAAAAACCGCTTTTTGTGGAGGATATCGTCCCGATTAATCGGGAGAACCGGTCGCATTCCCTACATATTTTGTACGTATGCCATTAATAAATAAACCGCTTTTTGTGGAGGATATCGGATTCGAACCGACCACCTCTTGCATGCCATGCAAGCGCTCTAGCCAAATGAGCTAATCCCCCAATGTAATATACTAAACTATTAGTAAAGCGCTCTAGCCTTCCGACACATTGGAAGAGCTAATTCCCACTTTTTAGGGTTGCAAATATATTTTACAAACTTACAATTCCAAACTTTAATAATACAATGGCTAATCCATAGATGAATGTAGCTAAAATGATGCCTTTTGCTGTTTGTAGTTTATCAAATTGAATGAATAAATAAAACACAGCTAAGTTTATTACTGCGCATAAACTTAATAACGGAGAAAGCATTTTTTCTTGAATAGATATGGTTAAAAAT
>JBIILW010000231.1:0-3961 GCA_044338265.1 Bacteroidia bacterium
CAAGAACTACAAAAAGAACATCAACCAATTATAACAAGGGTTTTACAAAATAATTGGGTGCAGGCCAAATTTGGAATTACACACCAATACAAACAAAAAATAAGAAAATCAGAACATGAAATTATTCTTTTTGCGAGTTATTTTATTCCCTCATTGGCATTAAAAAGATTATTAAAAAAAGCTGCCAAACGTGGTGTAAATGTTCATGTGGTTTTAAGTTCAATTTCGGATGTTGGTTTAGTAAAAATTGCTACGGAATATTTTTATGCTGACATGTTAAAAGCGGGCATCAAATTATATGAATGGAAACAAAGTGTATTACATGCTAAAGTAGCTTTAATTGATTCCGATTGGTTAAGCGTAGGATCATATAACCTAAATCACTTAAGCGATTTTGGTAGCATTGAATGTAATTTAGAAGTGTTAGACGAAGTGTTTTGTTCGTCAACAAACAATAAATTAAAAGTATTAATGGAGGAAGGCTGTGAAGGTATTTCTCTTGAAAAATTTGAAAATCGTTCCAATATATTTTCAAAAATATACCAAGTTATTTGTTATAGTTTAGTGCGTTTATTACTCAGATTTATGTTTTTATTGCAAAGCAGAAATGTAAAGAAAAAGCGATATTATTAAATGAATTTACTTGAATCAATAAAGAACGATAAAATCTGCCACTAAAATCATTATTATTGCCAATACAAAAATGCAAGGCAGTACATTTCTAAATACAAAAATTGAATATTTAAAAGGCGTTGGTCCCGCCAAAGCTGAATTGCTGCAAAAAGAATTTGCCATTTTTACCCTTAACGACTTATTATATTATTTTCCCTATAGACATATTGATAGAAGTAAAATGTATCAGATTAGTCAGATAGATGATACCATTCAATACATTCAATTAAAAGGAACAATTAGTAATTTAAAAACAATAGGAACTGGAGCCGGAGCCAGACTTACCGCTACTTTAAGTGATGGAACAGGCACTTTGGAATTGCTTTGGTTTCAAGGCCAAAAATGGATCAGAGAAAGTATATTAGCAGGAAAACCCTATGTGGTTTTTGGAAAACTATCGGAGTTTAACAGAACTTTTAGCATGGTTCATCCAAGTTTGGAAGATCCAGCACAGGTAAATGAAAAGTTGTACATGAAAATGATGCCACTTTACAATGCCAGTGAAAAGGCAAAAAAAAGAGGTTTGGATGCCCGTGCAATGATGAAGTATACCAATACTTTGTTAACAGATTCTCGCTTTGATATAGGTGAAAATTTACCTGATTATTTAATAAAAAAGTATCAATTAATGCCTCGCAAGCAGGCAATGATTCAAATACATTTTCCCACAAGTTTTGCTCAATTAAGTGAAGCTACAAAAAGGTTAAAGTTTGAAGAATTGTTTTTTAATCAATTAAGAATTTTGCGTTATAAACTTAAACGACATACAGTTTATAATGGAATAAAAATTACAAAAATTGGTGAGGTTTTTAATAATTTCTATAATAACAATTTGCCATTTGAATTAACCAATGCACAAAAACGAGTATTGAAAGAAATTCGCCTAGATATGGGCAGCGGCAAGCAAATGAATCGTTTGATTCAAGGAGATGTTGGCAGTGGAAAAACAGTTGTAGCCTTAATGAGTATGTTAATGGCAATAGATAACGGTTACCAAGCTGCCATGATGGCACCAACAGAAATATTAGCAAATCAACATTATGCAACCATACAAAGTTTGTTGGGTGGAATGAATATTCGTGTAGCTTTACTTACGGGTTCAGTTACTAAAAAGAACAGAAAACCAATTTTTGAAGATTTAAAAAATGGAGAAATTCAAATATTAATTGGCACACATGCTTTAATTGAAGATACTGTTGAATTTAAAAAACTAGGGATAGCCATTATTGATGAACAGCATAAATTTGGCGTAGAACAAAGATCTAAACTTTGGACAAAAAATGAGCAGCCTCCTCATATTTTAGTAATGACCGCAACGCCTATTCCGCGTACATTGGCCATGACTTTATATGGCGATTTAGATACCAGTTTAATTGATGAATTACCTGCCGGTAGAAAACCAATTTCTACGATTCATAAATATGACAATAACCGATTAGAAGTTTATGGTTTTATCAGAAATGAAATTGCTAAAGGCCGACAAATTTATATTGTTTATCCGTTAATTGAAGAAAGTGAAAAGTTAGATTATAAAAATTTGGCAGAAGGCTATGAAAGTATTTGCAGGGAATTTCCTTTACCAAAATATGCGGTAAGTATGGTACATGGCAAAATGAAACCTGCAGAAAAAGATTTTGAAATGGCCAGGTTTGTGAGAGGCGAAACCAGTATTATGGTAGCAACTACAGTAATAGAAGTTGGCGTAAATGTGTCAAATGCAAGTGTAATGGTGATTGAAAGTGCTCAAAAATTTGGGCTTTCACAACTACACCAATTAAGAGGACGAGTGGGCCGTGGTGCAGATCAAAGTTATTGTGTTTTAATGACAGATTTTAAAATTAGTCAAGATGGAAAACTGCGCATGAAAACAATGGTAGAAACCAACGATGGTTTTAAAATTAGTGAGGTAGATTTACAATTACGTGGTCCTGGAGATATGGAAGGAACCATGCAAAGTGGCGTACTTGACCTCAGAATTGCAAGCATTACAGAAGACAAGGAATTACTGGAAACTGTTAGAAAAGAAGCACAAAAAATATTAGAAAACGACAATGAATTAATTAAACCTGAACATGTTTTACTAAACCAATATTTAATGCTTTACCGTAAAACCAATAAATGGGGAGCAATTAGTTAATTACAAATATTATAAACTGATTCCAATTTCGTTCAATTCTTCTGCTAATTTGATGCGATTAATTGGTATAACACCAACCTCTTCACAAACCAATCCACCGGCTAAATTTGAAATGGTGGCTACTTGATTGATTGGAATATTTAATGCTAAACATAAAGAAGCAACGCTTATAACAGTGTCGCCAGCTCCGCTAACATCCGCAATTTTACGAATATGAGCAGGAATATAGGTAAAGTCTGTTCCGTTGGTAATCATTACACCGTTTTCGCTTAACGTTACAAACAAGTATTTGATATTCATTTTTGCAATTAAATTCTTACAAATTTGTTCAAATTCTTCTTTGTTTTGTAATGAAAAATCGTGTTTAGTACCTTCGCGCAATTCTTTTAAATTGGGTTTAAATAAAGTAACATTTTTATAAAAACTGAAATTTCTTTTTTTAGGATCAACCACGGTTGGAATGCCTAATTCATTGGCAGCTTTCGTTATTTCATTTATTAGTTTTTCGGTAATCACACCTTTATCATAATCTTCAAAAATTACAATTTTTGCCAAAGGTAATAACTCTTTTATTTTATCAATTAATAAAGAAGTTTGTGCGTGATTTAAATTTGCAGCATCTTCATTGTCAATTCTAATCATTTGATGATTTTGACTGATAACCCTGGTTTTAGTGGTAGTAATTCTATCATTACTTTTTACAATTCCACTTGCGTCAATCTTATTTTCTTGCAATAAATTAAGTAAATCATTTGCTTCTAATTCGTTTCCAATTACAGAACAAAGAATTGGTTTAGCACCTAAAGCTACTAAGTTTAAAGCTACATTGGCAGCGCCACCCAACCTGTTTTCTTTTTTATTAACGGCCACAATTGGCACTGGTGCCTCAGGCGAAATTCTTTCCACATTTCCAAACAGATACGCATCAATCATTACATCGCCAATGACTAAAACTGGTATGTTTTCAAACTGATTAATTAAATTATTTTGAGTATTCATTGGTTTAAAAATAAGATATTATTTTAGATTTTGTAAAACTTCTTTTATTCTTCTAATTGCTTCTACTAATTTATCGTCACTTGTAGCATAACTAAACCTTACACATTCGGGAGCGCCAAAACTGTCACCACCAACTATACTTACGTTGGCATT
>JBIILW010000015.1:0-13978 GCA_044338265.1 Bacteroidia bacterium
CATCCAAAACCTAATATTCCACCAATACCAAGTTTGTCTCGACCGTAATATGCCGAAAGAAAAACTTTATCTTTATCGCTTAAGGTGTAATTTAGTTTTACATTAAAATCGCCAAAGTAAGCAGTGGTTCCATCTAATTGAGAACTTAATGGAAAAAATATGTCATAATAACTTCTTCTACTTGAAATCATAAATGAAGATTTATTTTTTACAATGGGTCCTTCTAAAGTTAAGCGTGAGGAAAGTAAACCAATACCACCCGAGGCACTAAAGTTTTTAGAATTACCATCTTTCATTCTCACATCTAAAACCGATGCCAATCGTCCGCCATATTGTGCGGGAATTCCACCTTTGTAAATTTCAAAATCCTTGATGGCATCACCATTAAATACAGAAAAGAAACCCAACACATGCGAAGGATTATAAACTACTGCTTCGTCTAGTAAAACTAAATTGTGGTCTATGTTTCCACCACGAACGATGAAATTTGAACTTCCATCGCCAGCAGCTTGCACGCCAGGTAAAAGCTGAATGGCTTTAATAATATCAACTTCGCCTAACAATAAAGGAATTTTCTTTACATCCTTGATATCCAACTTCACCACACTCATTTTATTTTGTTCTACATTTTTAGCAGTAAGTTTATCAGTTTTGATCGATACTTCTTTTAATTGTTTATCCGATTCTTTCAGTTCAATCTTTAGCTTTTGATCAGCAGAAAAATCTACTATTTTTCTAATGCTTTCGTAACCAATATATGAAAAAACGATTGAATATTTCCCAGTAGGTAAGCTCAACGAATAAAAACCATAGCTATTGGTAAAAGTTCCTGTTTTTAATTCTTCGGCATATACACTAGCACCTACAAGTTCTTCTCCAGTTTTTGAATCTTTCAATTCACCACTTAAGGTATGGTTTTTCTTTTGTGAAAAGGCAGTTGTTGAAAGGGCTATTAACAAAAGGAATAAAATGTTTTTTTTCATTGATTTTTTTAAATTGTAATATTAATGTGGTAAAGCAAGTGCTAATTATTTTGTGTTTAAGTTTTATTATTATAACAACCTTATTATTAAAATGTTTTTAAAATTTTATTTTTAAAATGGAACATTAAATTTAATTCCTCCTTCAAGCATAAATGTGTAAGAACTAAACGAATGTGTAGCACGTCCAACAGCATCTTTGCCTAATTCGGTGCTTAAATAATTAGCAAAAGCATACTGAAAAGATGGTTGTAAAAATAAATATTTCAAAAAGCTAATTCTTGTTGCAATGCTGGCTCCCGCTACAAATCCATGAATTCTAAATCTACCATCATTTCTGTCACCTAAAATAGTAGAAATGGAAAATGAAATTAAAGGACCAGCGCCCACTTTTCCTAATAAATCAAAGACTACATATTTGTTTTTATATAGTTGGCGTGTTTTTACCAAATTTAACATCAAATAATTATTGCCATTGGTATGCTGCAAATGAATAAAATCGGGAGTTACAAATGTGTCTTTATCAATTACGTTTCCATTAATTTGACCCCTAATATGCATGCACGCATTGTCGTTAACTACATATTTTAAATGATCCCAACTTAATTCTATTCCAAGTTTTCTTTTATTATTAAATAAATAACCCATGTGAAAATTATACTGGGGAATTGTTAAATCGGTTGATAAAAATTGTTGTAAACCATTTGTAAAACCAGGCTTATCGTGCGCAGCAGCATTTACTAATATAAAATCATAATTTGCTGTGGTGGTGTTTTTAAAATGAATATCGCTATTTGAATAAGATTCTCTGTTATAACCCCAACTAAAATAGGCAGTGCCTTTTTTTGAAGTTATTTTGTTTTGCTGAGCAATTGAATTGTTTGTGGTAAATACAACGAAACAAATCAATAAAATTATTATCTTATTCATTTTTTGATTTTGGGTTCGCGAATATAATTTTTTATATGATTTGAACATAAAAAAAAGCAGATGATTTCATCTGCTTTTTTTTAATAAATAAATAAAATTATATTTATTTCAATGAAACAATCCAATTAGCAATTTTCAATGCTTCTTCTTTCGGGACATTGGGCAAACCCACCATTGGTGTTTGGTAATCAGGCCAGTTGCTAGGTTTTGGTTTGTATATTAATTCTACAATTTGCTCAGGAGTATAATTGCGTTTTGCTACTTCTACATAAGCGGGTCCTACTACTTTTTCGTTTGCATTATGGCATGTTAAACAAGTGTTTTTTTCCAACAATACATTGATGTCGGCCGGAACTTCAACTTCGGCAGTAGTTACCTCTTCAGCGTTTACGTCTGGTGTTGTTGCGTCTACAGTAGTTGGAGTTTCAGTTGAAGTTGTGTTAGTGTTTCCACCTGAACAAGCAGCAAAAAATAATGCTGCAAATGATAATACGATACTTACTTTTTTCATTAGTTTTTCTTTTTTTTATTCTGCAAATTTATTTCTTAATCAACGTAATAAAACATGAGTTTAAACAATCGAACTACAAACAAAAATTATATTTTTAAAAAAGCTTTTTTTTTTATTAAATACAATGAAATAGGAAGAGTTTTTTTAGTTGAAATTACAAGGTAAACTATCATGTATTTATTTACTATTTTTAATAAAAAAGCATAAAGAATTCAATTAATACATTCTAATGTGTTAGTAGTATTTAATTCCAAAATATTGTTTTTATTTTGAATTAAGTTTTATTTTTTATTGTTAATAATGTCAATTGTTTTATCAATAAATTGATTTTCCGAATCACGATTTATGCTAATTCTATTCAGTAGATTTATTAAATTTTTAACCTGATAATACTTTGTAAATTCGAAAGTAATTTGACTAAAATTATTTAATATTTTAACCTTACAAGGATGTAATCTAACTAATACATTGTTATTGCCCATTAAAATATATTTAACTTCATTTATTTTTTAAAATAAGATAGTTTTTATGCAGAATTATCCTATTAAATAATCCACGTTTTAAAAATTGGACATAGCGACATTATATGTAAATAACTGTAAAAATATATTCGTTAGTAAACACTTTAATTTGAACCAATAAAAATACTTTAAAATATTAATTCAGCAATCAAATGAAAAACTTATTTAAGCTATTGGGATTATTTCTGTTTTTGGCTTTGCAGCAAAATGTATTTGCGCAAAAAAACATCAATGATAACATCATTGACCCTAAAATGGATATTGAAGAGTATTTACCACCATTGGATTCATTATATGAAATTGGTTTAAGAAACTACCCATTAGTTAAGTTAGAAATTGCACAAGCTGAATTATTGAAAAAAGAGGCATTGAAACTAGCTAAAATAAAAATTGAAGTTGAAGTATTTAATTATAAAAAAGAGTTAACACATTGCTATACCAATTTAATAGGTGCACAAAAAATTTTTAAAGTACGCAATGAAGATTTATTTGTACAGAAAATTGCTTGTGATGTGGCAGAAAAAGAATACAGGGAGGGAGTTATTAAAATTGCTGAATATGCACGTCAGCGAAATGCATTGACAAATTCAACGACTGCTTTAGAAGATGCAAAAAGAGATTATATCAATTATTTTGAAAGACTTCAAGTAATTTTAGGAGTAAAATTTAATAAAATAAGACGTTAAGGGTAGTAGATACAAATTTAAAAATATTAGAATATGGATTTTTCACAATTTACACGAATAATAGGAAGTAAACTTAAATGGCTAATTTTATTTCCATCAATAATTGCAGTTTCAGTATATTTTCTAACTTCAAAACTACCCAAAGAATTTGTTTCGGATGCTAGCGTTTATACTGGCATAGCATCAGGAGTTAATTCATCAAATTCAGATGAAAATGGCCAAAGTAATTTTGATCATAACGCTGTAAATAATGCTTTTGATAATTTAATGGTAACCATACATTCTCGACAAACATCTGAGGAAGTTGCAGTAAAGTTATTAGCTAAGCATTTAATGTTAAAAGAACCCGAACTTTCAACTTTAAGTCAAGAAGGTTTTGATTTATTAGCAGTTCAAATTCCGCAGGATGAACGCAATAGTTTAATTGGAAAAAACGAGGCGGAAACGATAGAAAAAATATTAAAGGAGCTTCATTCAAGTGGAGATAATTTTATTGCAGCGATTATAAATAGCAACAAAGGTTTTTATAGTATTGAAACAATCAATTCTAATTTAACAGTAAAAAGAAAATTAGCATCTGATTTTATTGATATTTCATTTAAATCAAGTGATCCTGGAGTAGCAGTTTGCACAGTCAGATTATTATCAGAAACATTTATTTCTAAGTTTAAATATTTAAAAGGATCGGAAACTGTAAATGTAGTAAAATGGTTTGAAACTCGCTTACAAGAAGCCTCAAATGATTTAAATAGTTCGGAAGATAAATTGAAAGACTTTGGCGTAAGAAATAAAATTATTAATTACAATGAGCAAACTAAATTTTTAGCGGAAGAAAAAGAATTAAATGAATCAAATTATTATAAAGAACTTTCTAACAATGAAGCGAGTAAAAAAGCAATTGCAAGGTTAGAAGATAAGTTAGAAAACAGAGATGTTTTACTTAAAAATAATGAAGAATTAAATAAATTACGTAAAAAATTAGGCGATGCCAATGAGCAATTAGAACGTGCCAAAATATACGGAAATCCTGTTGCAAATATTGATATACTTTCAAAAAAAGTAAATGCATTGAAAAAAGAAATTCAGCTTTATGTTTTACAATATTATAGTTTGAACCATACCATTGAATCAGTTCCCCAAGAAAATATTTTAAACAAATGGTTAAACGAAACTTTAATTGCCGATGAATCTGAGGCACGCTTAAAAGTACATATTGATAGAAGAAAAGAATTTGATCGTCAGTACATTGAGTTTTCTCCTTTAGGAATGCAAATGAGCAGATTAGAGCGTGAAATTGATGTTGCCGAAAAACAATACTTAGAAATTTTACATGGTTTGCATTTGGCAAAATTGCGCCAGCAAAACATTGAAATGAGTAATAATTTGCAAGTTACTGATGCTCCTTCATTTCCTACCAAACCAATACAAAGTCGTAGGTTACCACTTATTATTATTTCGTTTTTTGCATCTTTCTTTTTATTGTTAGTTTACTTTATAGCTCGTGATTTATTAGATTCAACAATTAAAAATGGTGAAAGAGCGGAAGAATTTACTGGCTTAAAACTATTTAGTGCTTTGCCAATTACAAGTAATGACGATCTAGCCAATGCAAAATTGGAAAATACTTTGTTAGATTTTGCAGTTACTAATTTGAAAATTGAATTGGAAAATAGCAATGAATCAATTTCAAATTATTTAATAACTGTTATTAGTAATAGAGAACAAGAAGGAAAAACATATGCTTCGAACAAACTAGCTGAAAAACTTTATAGTTTAGATTATTCAGTGTTATTTTTAACAAACGATGAAAGAGTAGATGACATAGAAACTGAAGACAGAAGGTTCAGAGCAATAAGATATGATGTAACCAGCAAATTGTTTAGCGCTCGTAGCGAACAAAATTTATTACCAGAGTTTTCAAGAGTTAACAAAGAAGCATATAACTTTATTATTTTAGAAGTTCCAGCTATCAGTGTAAATGCTATTCCAAATCAACTAATAAAAAATTCTAAGCTTTCATTATTAATGCTTGATAGTCGCAGATCGTGGGCTACCTCAGATAATTATATGTTGAATTTATTTCAAAAAGCAACAAATAATTCAAACAAGATAATGGTTTGGTTAAATTATGTAACTCCTAAAAATTTAACTGGTTTAGTGGGTGAACCCCATAACAAAAGAGTTGGAAATGGAAGAAATTCTTTAGTTAAATCGTAAGTTTTTTAATTGCTTAAATGAAAAGTTCCTATTCCAATACTTAAAGATTTATTTCTTTAATTGAAATATTTCTTTATTGGGTCTAATTTTATTTGAATAAACAGTTCGTTTTACAAATAAATATGATGAAGGTATTTATAAATAAACATATCAATATCAATATCAATATCAATTTTAAAAATTTGTTTATTTAGTTTAAGTGCTTATGTTTTTTAGTTTAACGATATAACAAATAATAGTATATGATAGCTAGGCCTCAAACCAATCATTTAAATCCAAATATTATAAATTTTGGAATTGGTTTTATTTTCTTAATAATAGGTGCTTTATTGGCATTATTGATATCGTCTGACAATTCCTTTTATGGTGTTTTGGCAATCATAGCACCAATAGTTTTGGGCGTTATTATTATCATTTTTTCAAATCCATATTATGGCATCTTATTGTATTTAAATTTTAGTTTTATATCCAATGGCTTAACTCGATATGTTCCCGAAAACATCTCTTTTATTTTAGGAATCAATTTTATTTTATTACTAACTACGCTATCAATGCTGGTTCATATAAAGTGGGACGACCTAAAAAAATTAAGTCAAAGTGTTTTCTATATTGCTATCATTTGGACTATTTATTCAGTTTTATTGGTAGTAAATCCTTTATTCGGTCAAGTTGATTCGTTGATTTATGCAGTGAAAGGAATTTCTTTTTATGCTGTTCAGTTAATTCCATTGGTTTTACTGTATATGAATACTAAAAAAGATTTCAATACATTTTTGAAAATAATGATTGGTTGGTCGGTGATAACTACAATTTGGGCGTTTAAACAAACTGTTTTTGGAACTGATTTCTATGAACAAAAAGGGCTTGATGCCGTTGGATATATTTCTAATATTTTTAACGGGGAATTACGTTCATTTTCAACTTTTTCTGATGCCAATCAATTTGGTTCAACCATGGCTTTTGTTTCATTTGTTTGTTTGATTTTATCATTTGGACCTCATACTATAATAAAAAAATACACATTACTTGCCATCGCAATATTTACCTTTTTAGGTTGCTTGATTTCGGGTTCGAGTGCGTCAGTTTATATTTTTATATTTGGCTTTTTATTCTTTTTTATCTTCAACAAGCACTTTAAAACATTGATTTTTGGCTTAGCTTTTAGTCTTATTGTTTTTTCGTTTTTAAAGTTTACAGATATTAGTAATTTGAATTACCAAGTTTTAAATATTGGATCTTCACTGGCTCCAAATGATGCATCTTTAATGGTTCATTCAAATAATCAAAATTTAGTTACCAAATATTTAGAAAACAAACCATTTAGTATTGGAATTGAAAATATTAATTTGTTGGGAATTCAAAACCACCCTGGATCTTTTTTATCAAATTTAACTTCCGAAAGTTCGTTTGTGACTTTTTGGAACCAAAATGGAATGGTAGGTTTAATACTCCATTTTATTGGAATTCTTTATGTTTTGATAATAGGTTTTATGAAAGTTTTTCGGCTTAAAAGCAATGACCTTCGTTATAAAATGATTGCGCTTTATGGAGGTTTTATTGGAATCATAGTATCTAGTTTAGCAAGTCCTATTTTTGATCAAATTCCGCTTGGACCCATTATGTTTATTTGTATGGTTTATTTTACTACTGCCGATAAACTTGATATAGAATTTTTAGCTGAAGAAACACAGGCAAAATAAATTTAGCGCATGCCAATTTAGCTGCACGAATTTTAATATATTACTTTAGTTTCCTTTATTACTAATAAATTCGCATCAATTTAATTTAACATCATGATTTTAGAATCAATATTTTGGACATGCATTTTTATAGTATTTTATAGTTATTTAGGCTATGGAATTATTATTTATTTGATTGTTAAAATAAACAACGTCATAAGAAAGAAACCCGTTTTTTATTTTACTTATGAGCCTGAAGTTACTTTAATTGTTCCTTGTTTTAATGAAGCAGCTTATATAGAAGATAAAATTAATAATAGTTTAGCATTAGATTATCCAGTCAACAAATTAAAACTAATTTTTATAAGTGATGGAAGTTCTGATGATACGCATGAAAGAATAAAAAAATATCCTTCAATTATTGCATTGCATGAAAACAAAAGAAGTGGTAAGGCATCGGCAATGAATAGAGCCATGGAATTTGTAAATACGCCAATCGTTGTTTTTTGTGATGCAAATACCATGCTTAATACAGGAGCAATTAAAGAATTAGTAAAACATTATCAAGACGAAAAAGTTGGTGCCGTTACTGGTGAAAAACGAATTATTTCGTCAAATAAAGAAGGTGCAAGTACTGCTGGTGAAGGAATTTATTGGAAGTATGAATCATTACTCAAACAGTTAGATTCTGATTTTTATAGCGTAGTTGGTGCGGCAGGTGAATTAATGAGCTATAGAACTAGTTTATATAAAGTACTTCCTATCGATACATTATTAGACGATTTAATGCAATCAATGCAAATTGCCATTGACGGTTATAAAGTTATTTATGAGAAAAAAGCCTGGGCAGCCGAAACAGCTAGTGCCAATGTAAAAGAAGAATTGAAACGTAAAATTAGAATCAGTGCAGGTGCATGGCAATCAATGCTAAGATTAGGAAAAGCATTTAATCCATTCCATAATTTTCAACTATTTTTTGCTTTTATTTCTCATAAGGTTTTACGTTGGACGTTAGCACCATTATCATTATTAGTTTTACTCATTGTTAATGTGCTTTTAGCCTCAAATAGTAACGCTATTTATGCTATTCTTTTAGTTTTTCAAATAGGATTTTATGCTTTATCAATGCTTGGGTGGTATTTTGAAAATAAACGTATAAAAGTAAAAGTACTTTTTGTACCTTATTATTTTTTTATCATGAATTTGTGTGTTTACTTAGGACTATTTAGGTTTTTAAAAGGCAAACAATCTGTTTCATGGGAAAGAGCTCAAAGAGCTTAAATAATTGATTCCCTCAAAAATAAAATTGCTTATTTTTATATTATTTATTTCTTTTTGCCTTTTATCATTATTGTAAATATTTAAGGAAGGAAAGCCAATTTATTTTCATTTTTTTGTGCCCTAATTTTTATGAAAAAAATGATTATTTTTATTGCAATTTTATTTACTCTTACATCGGGAAGTTATATTTTTTTAGAGCAAAATCAATTTGGTAAATTGCCAACAGGCGCAAGGTTGGAAAGAATTAAAAAATCGAAAAACTATAGGGATGGTGCTTTTCAAAACCAACATTTTACACCCGATTTAGCAGAAGGAACTTCGTATTTTGATATTTTAAAATCATTTATGAATAAACCTAAAAATACGGAACCCCCTCAAAATATTCCTTCTATAAAAACTAATTTATTCCAATTAGATTCATTAAAATCACAAATAGTTTGGTTTGGCCATTCCAGTTATTTTATAAAAACAAATGGTTTAAATATTTTAATTGATCCTGTTTTTAGTGGGAGTGCCTCACCTGTGAGTTTTTTTGGAAAAAACTTTAAAGGAAGTAATGAATATGAGGCAGAAGATTTTCCAGAGTTAGATTTTGTAATTATAACCCATGATCATTACGACCATTTGGATTATAAAACTATTTTGAAACTGAAAAGAAAAACCAAGCATTTTTATACTTCTTTAGGAGTTGGTGCGCATTTAAATTTATGGGGAATTGATGATTCTAAAATCACTGAATTTGATTGGTGGGATTCTATTGCTGTTACTCCTAATATTAAAATAATTGCAACTCCAGGAAGACATTTTTCTGGGAGAAAGTTTAAAAGAAATCAATCGTTATGGGCATCATATATTTTACAAACACCAACCGAAAATTTATTCTTAGGCGGTGACAGTGGATTTGATACGCATTTTGAAGAAATAGGTAAAAAGTATGGACCCTTTGATTTGGCTTTATTAGAATGTGGACAATACAATAAAATGTGGGGTTGTATTCACATGATGCCAGAACAAGTGGTGCAAGCTGCCATTGATTTAAACACAAAAGTTCTGATGCCTGTACATTGGAGTAAATTTACATTGGCATTACACCCTTGGAACGAACCAATAAAACGAGTTACTGCCAATGCAAAAGAACGAAACGTAAAACTCACCACACCTTTAATTGGCCAAGTAATCACCATCAATGAAAACTATCCAGATAGTATTTGGTGGGAGTTTTAAAGTTTTTTATTAATAAAAAATGCTTTAAATTTGAATATGATTTACGAAGTAGAAATAGACGATAGCAATGACATAGGCAAAAAAGCGCTTGCTTTTTTAAAAGGTTTAAATATTCCTACACATCAAGTTCCACAACTATTGCCTGAGCAAAAAATACTACTTGAGCTTAGTTTAAAGGATATTGATGAAGGTAATTTACTTACTCACGATGAAGCCATGAAAAATGCAGAAGAATGGCTAGACAACAAATAGTTTGGACAGCTAGAGGATTAGCTAGTTTAAATGAAATGTTATTATTTTATAAATTACAAAATGGTAATAGCACTTACAGTAGAAAATTATTGGTTCATTTAAAAAAATCTATCAAAATATTGGAGGAATTTCCACATACAGGAAAACCAACTAGTTTATATCCAATTAGGGAATTCGTGTTAAGTAGGAACTCTGTTTTTTATAAATTAATGGATGAAAAAATATACATTTTATTAGTTTGGGACAACAGAATGGATCCGCAATTTTTATTGAAAAAATTGGTATAACGTATTTATAATAACTACCCATATAAAATAAAAAAGGCCAACTTTTCAGTTAGCCTTTAAATATTATAACAATTACAAATCTTATCCCTTCACCATCAAAGCCATGTAGAAACCATCGTAACCACTAACAGATGGTAATACAATTTCTTCTTTTTCCAATGTAAAGTTTGTATGATTTGCCAAAAATGTAGCTACTTGATTTTGGTTTTCGCTTGGCATAATGCTACAAGTTACGTATAACATTTTACCGCCAGTTTTAACCATTACATGGTATTTATCCAAAATTTCAAATTGTGTTTTCTTAATATTTTCTATAAAGTCAGCTTGTAATTTCCATTTAGCATCGGGGTTACGTTTTAAAACACCTAAACCACTACATGGTGCATCTATCAATAAACGGTCGGCAAAATCAGTTAATTCGGTAACTGTATTTGGTTCTATTAAACGAGCTTCTACATTGCTTACACCCGCTCTGCGTCCACGTTTTCTAAGTTCATCTAACTTCCATTGCTCCACATCCATGCTAATTAGTTTTCCTTTGCTTTGCATCAATGCTGCAATGTGTAAAGTTTTACCACCGGCACCCGCACAAGCATCAATTACACGCATGTTGTTTCCATCTATTTGTAAAAACTGAGCTACCATTTGGCTCGAGGCGTCTTGCACTTCAAAATGGCCTTCTTTAAAAAGTTCTGTCCTGAATAAATTGGTTTTATTGATAATTAACAAAGCATCATCGTAACCAGGAATTTCTTGAGCTTCTACTTTTAAATCGGCTAAATTTTTTATCAGTTCTCTTTTGGTACTTTTTAAAGTATTTACCCTAATTATAAATGGAGCCATTTGGTTTAAAGCAGTAATTTCAGTTTCCCATTGGTCGCCTAATTCTGCTTTTCCCATTTCGTCTAACCAATCAGGAATCGATTGATTAATTTTATGGATTTCCATGGCTTCATGTCTGCGTTGCATGACTATTTGATAGTTAATTCCATCAAATTCTGGCCAATAAGGAAGTTCCACTCCTTTAATCATAAAATGAATGGCAAGAATGGCAAACATTTGATGTTGTTTTAAAGGACGCATGTCTTGATGACCCGTTAAACAATATTGGTACAAGCGAATCCAACGAACGATATCATACGTATTTTCGGCTATAAACGCTCTATCGCGAGCGCCCCAAGTATGATTATTGCGTAAGCTTTGCTCAATTACTTTATCAGCGTATTTTTTTTGATTAAATATTACGTTTAAGTTATTTACCACTTCATTTACTAAAGGGCGATGTAGTTTTTGTGTCATGAAATTATTGTTTTGCTAAGCAAATGTTAGTATTTGCAATTTTATTAAGCGTCAAAGATAATCAAAAGCTTAGCTTATTTAGACATGATCAATAAAACTCATTTTAAAACTACTCATAACCTTGAAATTTATAAAAAGAAAGATTGCTTCGTGTCCGATTGCTATCGGACTAGCAATGACGTATAAAACAACCAATCAACTTTATTAACCAATCAACTTCAATAATCTAAACAACAACATAAATCTGGTTCATATTCCTTCCAAATCCATCATAATCTAAGCCATAACCTACTACAAATTTGTTTTCAATATCGAAACCAACATAATCAATTTCAATATTTTCTTTCATAGCTTCTGGCTTAAAAAGCAAGGTCATAATTTTTACACTTGCGGGCTGATGTTGCCAAACCAATTCTAATATTTTTTTTACTGTAGTTCCAGTATCTACAATGTCTTCAATGATTATTACAGGTCTGTTTTTAATTGAATGATTTAAGCCAATTAAAGTTTTTACTTCGCCAGTGCTTTCAGTTCCTTCATAGCTTGCCAATTTAACAAATGAAATTTCGCAAGGCGCTAAAAATGATTTCATGAAATCGGAAGTAAACATAAACGAACCGTTTAATACAGAAAGGAAAACAGGATTTTTACCATGATAATCAACTGTAAGTTTATTAGCTAACTCCACCACACGAGCTTGAATGGAATGATGGCTAATAAATGGTTCAAAATGTAAATCCTTTACTTGTACGTTCATAATTTATAAAAAGCTTGAAATAAAATATTTGCAATGATAATGGACTCTATTCTTAATTAAAAGATGTTTGTTTACTATAAATTTTACTATTTTTGACCAATATGAAAGTGCTAACAATTGTTTCTTACCCGTTTTTACCTGCCACTACTGGAGGTGAAATTTGCACTTTAGGATTACACAATGAATTGGCTAAAACTAATGAAGTTACTGTTTATACGGTGGAGCCATATGCTACAAATTTCACAAAGCCAAATTTTGAATTGATAGCAAATTTACCATTTAAGGCAAGTAGGTACATCAATGTATTTGTATTTTTTAAAATACTGAAATTGATCAAAACGAAGCAAATTGATATAGTTTTCTTTGAACAAACTTGGTACGGTTGGTTGCTTTTATTATTAAAAACATTTACCAACAAAAAAACAGTTGTTCGTGCGCACAATATTGAATATTTAAGGTTTAAAAGCATTGGCAAGTTATGGTGGAAATTACTTTATTATTATGAGAAAATAACTTATAAATTTGCCAATCAAGTGTTTTTTTTAACGGAAGAAGACAGACAAAAAGCAATTGAAGTTTTTAAATTAAACGCTCATCAAACACAAGTAATTCCTTATGGTGTTGATGTAAAATCAATGCCAGTGAAAAACGAAAATGCTGCATATGAAATTAAATTAAGACATGATATAAACGAAAACGATCATATTATTTTGTTTTATGGAACCATGGGCTACAAACCCAATAACGATGCTGTTTTATATTTGATCAATAAATTACAACCAGCATTGCAAAAGCATCCGAATTTTTTTTATAAAATATTGGTTTGTGGCAAAAATTTACCTTTTACTATTGAACAAAAAATAAAGGCTAATCCAAGTATTATTTATTGCGGTTTTGTAGCTGATTTAAACGAATACATTGATGCTGCAAAAGTGGTGTTGAATCCAATATTAAGTGGGGGTGGAGTAAAAACAAAAGCCATTGATGCTTTGGCACGAAATGCAAATTTAGTTTCTACCGAAACAGGTGCAATTGGAATAGACAAAGCTGTTTGTGGTGATAAATTATATGTGGTTAACGACCATGATGTGGATGGTTTTGCAACTGCAATTATTAATTATTGCGAAGCAAAAACAACGAATGTTCCAAAGCAATTTTATGAAACTTATAATTGGACAAAAATTATTGAGCGATTAGAATTGTAGAACACCACAATATTTTTAAACAAAAAATCCCTTAAAATTTAATAATTTGCGACACTTTGCAAATGAATCCAACTTTACAATTACCCATATTTACTGAATTACAACAGTGTGCTGACAAACTAGGAATAGAGGCCTATGTTATTGGTGGA
>JBIILW010000016.1:0-13832 GCA_044338265.1 Bacteroidia bacterium
TCTACCACATTTCTGTCTTTTAAAACATAGGTTGCTAAGAAAAAAAGACCATTAATAATTAACAAATTTTTTACTGCTGGTGGCAATACACTTGCACTTGGTGGACGATATTGTTTGAACATTTTTATTTATTTATTGTAATAATTTATTTAAACATATTGGCTAATTCTGACATGCTAAGGGTAAGTAAACAAGCTTTTCCATCGGGCGAATATTTAGGTTCGCTACACGCAAAAAGTTCATCTACCATTCGGTTCATTTCATCGATGGCAAGCACAGTGCCAGCCTTAATGGCTGCCTTTTTGGCTAAAATTTTAGCTATTAATTCGTGTTTGCTATCGGCCAAATTTCTATTTTCTTTATAGTTACTTATTAAATCCAAAATCAAATCTTGTTCGTTATTATATTGCATTTCGGCCGGAACACCATTTACTACAAATGTATTTTTCCCAAATTCATTTACATCAAATCCCAATGCTTTAATTTCAGGTAATATTTCTCGTAAAATACTTTCATCGTTTGCATTTAATGTGATGGCTTTTGGAAATAATTTTTGCTGACTAACAATGGGCTGCATCTTAATAGCAATTAAATATTTTTCAAATAAAATTCGTTCATGAGCTGCTTGCTGACTAATTAACAACATGCCACTTTTTATTTGCGTAGCAATATAAGTTTGTTGAATTTGTAAAAACTGCTGACTTGTTTGCCTTTTATTTTCTATTAAAGTTTGTTGTGCATTTTGCTCGGAACTAGTTGGTATTTCTGATGGTGTTTCGGTTGCTGCTATTTTAAATAAATCTTCCCAATTGGTGTTTTGTTGTTTTTTAAAATTACGTGCATTTGCATATTCGTTTTTAAAAAAATCATTTTTTTCATCGCTAGCTTTTCCAATGGTTTGCGAGTTGTTGCTTTGAATATTATTAAAATGAGTAGCTTGATTATTATACAAATCGCGTTGCAAAAAACGATTGTCTTCATGGCTGTTATCCAATGCAGGCGTTTCAAAATTTTCACCTAAAACTTTACGTGTTACAGCTCTTAAAATTTGATAAATATTTCGCTCATCTTCAAACTTTACTTCTGTTTTAGTTGGATGAATATTTACATCTATTTTTGATGGATCTATTTCAATATTGATACAATAAAATGGGTATTGATCTTTGGCAATGATATTTTCAAATCCGCTAACAATGGCATGATTCAAATACGCATCTTTTATAAAACGATTATTTACAAAAATAAATTGCTCGCCCCTGGTTTTCTTAGCTATTTGTGGCTTTCCAATGAATCCACTTGCGTTAATAATGGTGGTTTGTTCTTCGAACAATAACAAATTTTCAGGTTTTTTATCGTCAAATAAATCGCAGATTCTAAAAGCAAAATCAGCTGGTTTTAAATTGTGTAATAAATCATCGTTATGGAAAAGTTCAAAACCAATGCTTGGATTAGCCAAAGCTGCTCTAGTAAATTCATCAATGATGTGGCGTAACTCCACAGGATTTGACTTTAAAAAATTTCTGCGTGCGGGAATATTAAAAAACAAATTTTTAACGGTAATACTAGTTCCTTTTGAGCAAGCAGTTGCTTCTTGGGTAATGGTATTACTGCCTTCTATTACTATAAAAGTGCCAACTGCATCTTCATCTCTTTTGGTTTTAAGTTCCACTTTTGCTACAGATGCAATGGAGGCCAAAGCCTCACCGCGAAAACCCATTGTTTTTATTTTAAAAACATCGGCTATGCTGGTAATTTTTGAAGTAGCATGCCGTTCCCAACACATACGTGCATCGGTTTCGCTCATCCCTTTGCCGTTATCTATTACTTGAACCAATGCTTTACCAGCATCTTTTACTATTAGCTTTATATGCGTTGCATCCGCATCAATGCTATTGTCTAAAAGCTCTTTAACTATACTTGCTGGCCGCTGAATTACTTCGCCCGCTGCTATTTGGTTAGCTACATGTTCTGGTAAAAGCTTAATGATGTCTGACATAATTTTGAAACACAAAAAACCGATAAATTTAGCAGATTATGAAATTTAGTTGACGAATGTTTAAAAGTACTTTTAAATGTTACAAAAACGAAGGCTTCGCTTCAAGCGAAGCCTTCGTTAAATCTTAACCTATCAGCTTGCCAAAAAAATAATCCTTGCTCATTCCAACATTCAAATTATATTTGCTTCGCGTTTGGTTTTTAAAAATGGGGTTATAATCATTTCAAAAATTAAAAGGGAATCAGGTGAAAATCCTGAACAGTACCCGCTGCTGTAAGCATCTTATTTTAGCCTAAAAACTAAAATCGTTTTTTGTTTCTATTCTTGTCACTGAAATAATTATTTCGGGAAGACCAAACAAAAATGATGCGAGTCAGAAGACCTGCCAATAGCAAAACAGATTGTAGCTTTCGGGAAAAAAAGCTTGCAGTGATTTCGAAACCTCAAAACTTTTTAAGTTTTACTTATCGGTATCATTACTTTAACGCTGGTTGAATTGTATTTTGCAATTTCAATTTGTCGTTAGCTACAGCAATATTTATTTGAATAAAATGAAAAAATATAGTTGTATTTTGGTAATGAATTTGATTGCAGTTTTGGCCATTAGCCAGAGTAGGCAAGCTGATTCTGCACTTAAATTACAGCCAGTTTTAATTAAAAGTTTACGCTTAATCAACCTAAATAATGCAAGCGTAATTCAAAGTATTAATGCGCCAGAATTATTAAGCCGACAAGGAAGTTCCATGGCAGAAGTTTTACAAGAAAACACACCTGTTTTTATTCGCAACTATAGTTCGGGTGGCTTGGCTACAGCTACTTTCAGAGGAAGCAATGCCTACCATACACCAATAATTTGGAATGGTATTAATATTCAAAATCCAATGAACGGGCAAATAGATTTTAGTAACATTCCGGTTTTTGTAAGTGATGAAATTTCGTTGCAATATGGAGGAAATGGAGGTGTTTGGGGTAGTGGTGCCATGGCTGGTTTGTTGTTTATCAATAGTGCTATTGCTCCGCAACAAAAACCTAAAGTTGAATTGCTAGCAAGTGCTTTTGATTATGGTATTTTTCAAAATGCCATCAAAATAAGTTTTAACCATAAAAGGTTGTTTTCAAGTACCAAAGTTTATCGCAATTTTGGTAATAATAATTTTGAATATGAATATAAAAACAATACTTATTTTCAAAAAAATGCCAACATAAACACCAACGGTTTTCAGCAAATTTTGTCGTTTCAAAAAAATACAAATAACTCATTTACTGGTTTGATTTGGTATGGTGAAAATGATAGACAAATTGCTCCAAATTTATCGGCAATACCTAATAATGCTAGCCAAAAAGACAAAAACTTGAGAGCTGCCATTACATGGAATAACAAGACTTTGAAAGGACACAATGAAATAAAACTTTCTTATTTTTACGATGAGATTTTTTATGAAAGCAATGACATTCCAAAATCAATGAGTAAAAGTTATACTTTTAACTTATCGGCTGAAAAAAACATTCATTTCAATGAAAAGAACAGCATTCATTTGGGCATAATTGACTGGTTGGCTTTTGCTAAAGTAGATGGCTATGAAAAATCAGTGTATCAGAACCGCTTTTCAGGATTTTTATATTATAAATATCAAAACAAAAAGCACCAGTTTTCACAGCAATTTGGTTTAAGAAAAGAATTGGTAAACGAACTTTTTATTCCAATTATGCCAAGCTATTATTTACAAAAAACATTGTTTGGAGATTTATTATTTAAAGCAAACGTGGCACGAACTTATCGCTTGCCAACTTTTAACGATTTGTATTGGAAAAACGGTGGCAATATCAATCTGCAATCGGAACAAGGTTGGAGCGGTGATTGCGCTTTGAACTTCAATAAAAAAAAGGAGCAGTTGTTATTTGATTTTACCTTTTCCGTATTTTACAGAAATACCGAAAATTATATTCAATGGATTCCAATAAACGCAGCAGTTTTTTCACCAATAAATATTGGAAATGTAACGGCTAAAGGAGTTGAATTCATTGCAAAAAGCAGTTATCAATTTTCAAAAAACACCAATTTTCAATTCAATTATTTAGGCAGCTTTTTAACTGCTATTGATAATAAAAACGACTTTCAGTTAATATTTACACCACGCATAAAACATGTAGTAAATCTGTTTTGTAATTATAAAAGTTTTACCCTAAAATATAACCATATTTATACCGGAGTTAGTTTTACTAAGTCGGATTTAAGTGAGTGGAATAATGATTTTGAAATTGGAAATTTAATGCTTTCAAAAAGCTTTATTTTCAATGAACAAAATAACCTTTCGCTCCAATTTGGCATCAATAATATTTGGAATAAAAGCTATTTAATAATGCCCGATAGGCCAATGCCTTTGAGGAATTTTCAATTTACCATACAATACTCAATCACCAAAAAATAAATGAATACCATGAAAAATAAATATTTCCCTTTTGCTTTTGCAATTACATTTGCTACCTTGTTTTCAATTGCATCAAATGCGCAAATCATTTCCAATTTTGAAGACATTACGCTGCAAGGTGCAAACGATTATAAAATTCCTGCTAATGGAAATTTTGATTCCAAATTTAGCAGTGGTTCGTGCGATTTTAAAAACAATTACGACATCAGTTATGGTGGATTTTGGACCAGTGGTTGGGCTTACTCCAAAACCAATGATACCATAACGGGCGATTATTCAAATTTATATGCAAGTTATGCCAACAAGGGTATTGGAAACAGCAATAATTACGCGGTTTCACAGAACGAAACGTTTATACATTTAAAACAAAATAGTATTCAAGGATTATACATTTCAAACACTACTTATGCTGCTTTAAGTATGAAAAAAGGTGATGCTTTTGCTAAAAAGTTTGGTGGAAATTCTGGTAATGATTCCGATTGGTTTAAAGTTACCATCAATGCTTATCAAAACGGAAACATGAAGACAGAAAAAGTAGATTTTTATTTGGCTGATTTCAGGTTTCAAAACAATGCGCAAGATTATATTATTAAAGATTGGACCTATATAAACTTACAAGCTTTGGGCAGTTTAGATAGTTTGAAATTTACGCTTAGCAGCAGTGATACCAGCCAGTTCGGAATGAATACACCTGCATTTTTCTGTATAGATCATATCATTACAAATGCTGATACTGTTACATTTGAAAACTTAATTATTCCTTATGGACAAACATATTGGAACAGAGGAAATCATGTTTTTAGGGAAGAATATATAAGTGGTTTTGCTTTTTTTCCAAGTTCATTTTCTGTTTCCCCCTCGTATAATTTTTGGAGCGGTGGTTTTGCCATTTCAAATAGCACTGATTCTACTACTCAAGGATTTACTAATTTATATAGTTCAGCTAATGGAAAAGGTGCTGAAAACTCTACAAATTATGCAGTTAGTAATGGTAATAGTGGTTTTAAATATACTATTTCAATTCCATTAGATGGTAAATTTAAATCGTTAGGATTATGGATAAACAATTGCACTTATCCTTATTTCAGTATGTTAAATGGCGATGGTTTTGCAAAAAAGTTTGGTGGAACTAGTGGTGATGAAGCCGATTATTTTAGAATTATTATTAATGGATATGCCAAAAGTAAAAAAGCATTTGATAGTGTGGTTTTTTATTTAGCAGATTACAGAAATTCGGATAATAGTAAAGATTATATTTTAAAAAATTGGACTTACGCTGATTTAACAAAATTGGGTTTTGTAGATAGCATTTCATTTAAATTAGAATCAACCGATGTGGGACAATTTGGAATGAATACTCCTGCCTTTTTTAGCATTGATAATTTCAAATATGATTTCTTTACAGGAATTAATGAAACGAATACAAACAGCACTGTAAAAATTTATCCTAATCCAAGTTTAAATACAATAAACATTGATTATAATGAAAGATATTCAATTATAAATATTATAGATATTCATGGTAAAATGGTATTGCAAAGCAAGCAAAAAACCATAGATATAAACAGCTTAGAAAATGGGATTTACATAGTTCAAATAGAGACTGAAAATGGCATTTTGAATAGTAAGTTTGTGAAACAATAAGTTAGTTGTCAGTTGATGGTTGTCAGTTGATAGGACATTAAAACACTTCGACAAGCTCAGTGTCCGTGGTCGTTGAGCTTGTCGAAACGTGTTAAAATATAGAAAATTTAATAAATAAAAACCTAAAGTCAGTTCGAGCGTAGTCGAGAACAATTAAATTGGTTCTCGACTACGCTCGAACTGATAAAATATAATATAAAATGAAATATAAAATACTCCTAATTACCTTGCTTATTGGCAAGTTTTCCTATGCACAATTTGATCCACAAGTTTTGTTTGGAAGCACTAAAGCCATTTACCGTGATAGCAGCATGATTAAAGGTTGGGCTACTGTTTGTAATGTAAGCAGAGGTTGGCAAAATTATTTGGATACATCACTTGGAAAGGCAACTGTTGGAAGTGAGTTTTACGGAACTTTAAAAGCCGATGGTTCAGTAATTAGTTTAGGCGATTCAGGCATTGCAATTCTTCAATTCGATAATCCAATTAGCGATAAAGAAGGACCTGATTTTTGCGTGTTTGAAAATGGTTTTACATTAGGAAATGCACAGTCAGATTCGCACATGGAATTGGCATTTGTGGAAGTTAGCAGCGATGGCATTCATTATGTTCGTTTCCCTGCAACTTCATACATTGATACCACTGTTCAATTGGGAAATTTTGATGGGAGCAATGCTACATTGGTGGATGGATTAGCGGGTAAATACGTAAGTGGTTACGGAACACCTTTTGATTTAAACATTTTTGCTGCTTTATCGTCAATAAACATTGGTAAAATAACACATGTAAAACTCATTGACGTAGTTGGAAATAAAGATGCACAATACCCTGCACGCGATAAAAATGGCAGAAAAATTATTGATCCTTGGCCCACTCCTTTCGCGGCCAGTGGCTTTGATTTAGATGCTGTTGGGGTTATCAATCAATTATATGCAACCAATGTTTTGGAAAAGGAAGAACCAAGCATTTCCTTTTATCCAAATCCGGTAAAAATGGGTGAAAATATCATGCTCAATAACTTGAAAAATAATGCGCAAATTAGTTTGGTAAATAAATTAGGTGAGGAGGTTTTTTATTCCGTTTCTAATAATCAAAAGGTGATTGAAACAAATAACTTTGAAGCTGGAATTTATGTTTTAACCGTTACGCAAAACAAGCAAACTATACATCAAAAAATTGTAATTTATTAACATCAAATCAATGAATAACTTCATTAAAACATTTATGTTTTCGTATTGCTTTGCAATGTTTTTATCCTGCGATAAAGCACCGAAAACTCCTGATATTACTGTTCTCCCCGATTCTATTTCGGGCGGAGTTTTTATAGTAAATGAGGGTAATTTTATGAATGGAAATGCTGAACTTGGTTTTATAAATGATGGATTGAAACAACGTTTATACAATGTGTTCCTTTCGGCAAATAACAGGAACTTAGGAGATGTATTTCAATCAATGAATATCATAAATGATCAAGCTTATTTGGTAATTAATAGTTCAGGAAAAATTGAAATAATTAATCCAAAAACCTTTAAAACTATTGGAACCATTACTGGTTTGCGTTCACCAAGATATATTGTGAAAGTTGGAAACAACAAAGCTTATGTAAGCGATTTATATGATAACAATATTTTTGTCATTGATTTGCAAAGCAATCAAATTATTAAAAAAATTCCTGTTAAAGGCTGGACAGAAGAAATGCTTTCTTTAAACGGTTATACCTATGTTACCAATGTTAGAAGCAGTAAAATAATGGTCATTGACGAGTTTACCGATGAAATTATAGATAGCATCATCACTCCTTTTGCACCAAAAAACATTTTAAAAGATATCAATAATCGCATTTGGGTTTTATGTGGCGATGTAAATGCAATTGACAACAAACATTTTATAATTCAATTAGATGATTTGAATAAAAATATTGCTAAAAAACTACTCATTAATACACCTAATACTGCTGCCAATAGGTTACGAATTAACAAAGATGGCAATATGCTTTTTTGGATTGATGAAGGTGTTTTTAAAATGAATATAAACGATACTTTATTACCAAAAAGTCCAATTATTAACAAAGAAAATAGACTTTTTTATGGTTTAGGAATTGATCCAAAATACAACGAAATATTTGTAAGCGATGCCAAAGATTTTAACGCAAATAGTGATGTGTATCGCTATAGTTTTAGCGGACAACTATTGGGTAAATTTATCAGTGGAAAAATTACAGGAGATTTCTATTTTTACTACAACTAATGGACAAAGAAATAAAAGCAAAAAAACTTCCTGCTGACCAAAAATTGGAGCAAAATATTCATTATTATTTCAATGAAAAGGGATTAATGGTTTTTACAGAATTATACCACCAATCACGCGGATATTGCTGCAAAAGCGCTTGCAAACATTGCCCTTTTGGCTATAAAAAATAGCAGTTTGGTTGTTTATTGATTGTCATATTTCATCCCTAATTTTTTTATGTTAATTCTATTATTAATTTGCAATAATATTTTACAAAAATGAAAAAAATAATTTTACTAAGTATTTCCTATTTGATGTGTTTGCAAATGTTTGCACAACGCAGTAATTGCAGTGTTTCACCTGAGCCAAACACATTTACACAACAAGATGGTTCGGTAATCACTTTAGTTGCCTTTGGCAATGAACAAGAAAATTACTTGGAAACTCCCGAAGGTTATACCGTTTTGGTAAACAGCAATCATATTTTTGAATATGCGTACATTGATGCCAATGGCAATTTAAGTCCAAGTGGAATTAAGGCAACTAACAAAACTAGTTTTGCGGGTAAAAACAGTTTTTCAAAAAACTTGCGTTACAGTAAAAATCAAAAAGCAATATTGGCAGAAACTTTTTCTCAACTTACACAAAACAATGATAAAAAATTAGGAAAAGCTGGTCCGCAAGGCTTTCCTGCCAAAGGAGTTAACAAAGTTTGTGTGTTGTTAATTCAATATCCTGATTTATTAGCCACTAATTCAAAATCTGTTTACGAAAATTTATTTAACCAAATAAATTATGGTGGAACGGGTAGTGTTAGAGACTACTATTTGCGAACATCTTACGGTCAATTAACTTTAAATTCTGATATTTATGGATGGTTCATGTCTGATTTGAATTACATCAATTACGGTAAAAGCAATGCTAATTACAGCGCAAACACCCGCGATTTGGTGCGCGATGCAGTAGAAGCCGCCGATTCTGCAGGTGTTGATTTTAGTCCTTACGACAATGATTTAGATGGTGAAATAGATGGATTATTAATTCTTCATGCCGGCATAGGTGCTGAAGAGCAAAGTGCTCCCAATGCAAATAATTATATTTGGAGTTTTAGAAGTACGTATTTTGGTTCATTATTAGTAGATGGAGTTTCTGTTTCTTCGTTTTGTATGTTTCCAGAAAAAAGATACAGCAATGCTTCTTATCCTGCAGTTGGAATTGGAGTAATTACGCACGAGTTTGGGCATATACTTGATTTGCCCGATTTGTATAGCACACAAAGTAAAGGTGAAGGTGCAGGAAACTTTACAAATATGGCAGGCGGCCCATGGTTAAATGGCGAAAGAACTCCTTGCCTATTTGATGCTTGGAGCAAAATGTCGTTAGAGTGGCACACGCCAACTATTATTTCACAAATTGGTACTTATACCATTCCAAAATGTGCAGCTGATAGTAATTTTAGTTATAGAATAAATACTTCAAAAGTTACCGAATACTTTTTATTAGAAAACAAACAATTAAAAGGAAACGATAAATACATACCCGGAAAAGGTTTGGCTATTTGGCATATCAATGGCAATTATGCAAAATTACTTTCGGCTGGTGGAGGTAATAATGTAAACAACGATACTTCAAAATATGGAACTGGCTTAATGCAAGCCGATGGACAACGACATTTAGAAAAAGCCACAAACAGAGGCGATGCCGGGGATTTATATCCTGGTACCAGTAACAATAGAAGCTTTAGTGGAAGCACGAATCCTTCTTCTAATTTTTATCCAACTACTGCTGGTGGCGTAAGGGCTACGTCAAATGTTACTATTTCAAATATTACACAAAACCCCGATAGTTCTATTACATTTACTTTGGGAAGCAAAGCATTTTCATCGTTCGATGGTGGTGCACTTAATGCCTGTGTTCCGCATACCATTAACTTTAAAAACAATTCGCTTTTTGCCAATAATTACAAATGGAATTTTGGTGATAGTTCAGCTCAAGTAACTACTACAAATCCAACTTATACATTTTCTAAAATAGGCAGTTATGCGGTAACATTATATGTGCTTGATTCTTTAAATAATGCCATTGACTCATCGACACAAACTTTTAAAATAAACGCAAGTCCAAATGCTGTAGGAACAGTTACCAGAATAAATGCTGACTCATTTTATTTTGTAAATAATTCGGTAAATGCCGATTATGTATCTTGGAAAATGGGCAATAGCAGTTCCAATAATGCCGATCCGTTTGGATTTAAATTTAGTGCTGTTGGGGTAATTCCTATCAAATTAATTGCTTACAAATCTAGTTGTACCGATACGTTTAAAGTAGAAGTAGATATCTGGAATACGGGCTTAAAAGAAAATAAAATGCTCAACAATGTAATTATTTACCCAAATCCTTTTGGCAATGAATTAAGCGTTTCGTTTGAAAGTTTAGCAAACCAACAAGCTGATTTAAGCATTACAAATGTTTTGGGCCAGCAAGTTTATAGCCATCAAATAAATACCAAATCGGGTATAAATTTATTTAACTTAAACAATGTAAATAGCTTAGAAAGAAATGGAATTTATTTTATAAAACTAGCTATCGATAACCAAACTTATACTTATAAAATAATGAAGAATAATTAAACGTTTTGTTTGCTCATGGTTAAGAATCCTAACCAAACATTTTTAAATGCGAGTGCATAGTTGCACTCGCATTTGTTGTTTTATAAAGCACCATTTTTGTATTGTAAACGGTTTAATTTACGTGGTTGGTGTCCCCACCAACCGAATTCTAAGTGGTTGCTAAGGACACCAATCACGGAAAAAAATAAAAAATTAATCGAAAAGTTCCGTAGGAACGATATATAAATAGCAACGGGTTTTAACCCGTTGAAAAATGAAAGCAACGCCTTCACAAACCCCAAAAACAGATGCGAAAGGCCTTGGGCCTTTCGCATCTGTTTTTGGGGTTTTCTAATTATATTTGTCCTCGGTTGGTGTCCCCACCAACCGAATTCTAAGTGATTGGTGAGGACACCAATCACGAACAATAGTTAAATTACCAAAACAAAATTCATATAGCACAAACGCATAAAATGATATTATATTTGAACGCTTCAAAAAGCAATATAATTAAACAATAAAACCATGAAATTAGTAACCTACATACACAACAAAAGCAGCCTTTTGGGAATTATTCACGAAGGAAAAATTTGGAATTTAAAAGATTTAGACGCTTCGTTTCCTGATAAAATGCGTAAGTTTTTGTTTGCTGGCGAAAGTGTAATGGAAAAAGCCAAAAACTGGGATGCTCAAATAAAATTAGGTAAAGTTGACAAGCCTTTTGTACTTGAAAACGCAGTAGTGTTAGAAGCTCCAGTTCCAAATCCTACTTCATGCAGAGATGGTTATGCATTTAGACAACACGTGGCCGCAGCCCGCAGAAACCGTGGTGTTCCCATGATTGAAGAATTTGACCAATATCCAATATTTTATTTTACCAACCACAATGCCATTCAAGGTCCAGGACAAATTGATTGCATGCCCGATCATTTTCAAAAGTTAGACTTTGAATTAGAAGCGGCAATAGTTGTAGGTAAAAAAGGTAGAAACATTAAAGCAAGCGAAGCCGATGCATACATAGCTGGTTACATGATTATGAACGACATGAGTGCGCGTACTTTGCAAATGGAAGAAATGCTGTTAAACTTAGGGCCTGCAAAAGGAAAAGATTTTTCGACCGTTATAGGACCGTATTTTGTAACGCCTGATGAATTAGAACCATACAAAGTTCCTGCTAAACCAAACCATGTTGGAAATGCTTATAACTTAAACATGAAATGTTGGGTAAATGGAATTTTGGTAAGTGAAGGAAATGTAGCTGATATGGATTGGACTTTTGCCGAAATATTAGAGCGTTGCGCTTATGGAGTAGACATTCTTCCTGGCGATGTAATAGGAAGCGGAACAGTAGGAACTGGCTGCTTTTTGGAGTTAAACGGAACAGGATTATTAAACGATAAGAACTTTAAACCACAATGGTTAAAAGATGGCGATGTGGTAGACATGGAAATTACTGGTTTGGGTAAATTAAGCAACACCATTAAAAAAGTAAACACTGATTTTTCAATATTAGCATTAAAGAAAAAACCGCTAACAGCGTAGTTTTTTTAACAATAAAAACTTAAAAGGGATGAATGTTTAAAGCATTCATCCCTTTTTTTATGGGGTAATGATTTGTTATTTCTATAAAATTTGGAAATGGGTTCAATAAATATAAATTTGTTTTTATTTTAATAAAAATTAGTAATCGGTTACAAAATGTGACCCACCAAACGAAGTGTGCTTATAAATGAACAATAAAAACAAGTATTTTATGATACACAAAACACTTTAACCATGATACCATGATTTGGGAAGCAAAAATAGTAAAGCATAAAGGCGAAAGCAGAATAGCGGTATATTTTGAAAAAAATGCCGAATGGATAGCCCGCATCAAAAAGCTGGAAGGTGTTAGGTGGAGCAGCAGTTTAAAAGCTTGGCATTTGCCCGATAATGAAGCAAACCGATTGAAGTTTAAATTGGATTTGCAAATTGTTTTAAGTGAAATGCATTTACAAAAAATGGAACAATTTAAACGCTGGTTGAGTTCTAAAAGGTACAGCCCTAATACCATCAAAACTTATTCGGATGCGTTACATACATTTTTAAAATATTATCACCATAAGCCAATAGAACAAATAAGCAATGAGGATGTGATTGCTTTTAACAACGACTATATTTTGAAGAATAAACTATCGGCATCTTACCAAAACCAAGTGGTGAATGGCGTGAAATTGTTTTTTAAACAAATACAAGGTGCTACTATTAATGTAGATTTGATTCACCGACCAAAAAGAGAAAAGCTTTTGCCCAATGTGTTAAGCAAAGAAGAAATAAAACAAATACTGAACGCCCCTACTAATATAAAACACAAAGCCATGCTAAGTTTAATTTATGCCTGCGGACTAAGACGAAGCGAACTGCTAAACTTAAAACCAAATGACATTGATTCGAAAAGAGGAGTTATAATAATAAGGCAAGCCAAAGGAAAAAAGGATAGGATTGCCCCTTTGAGTGAAAAAATATTAGTAATGCTTAGGGAATATTATCAATCCTTTAAACCAACCACATGGCTTTTTGAGGGGCAAGAAATTGGAAACCAATATTCGGAAAAAAGCCTTGAAAGTGTTTTAAAACAAGCATTAGCAAAATGTAAAATTACTAAACCTGTAACATTGCATTGGTTAAGGCATAGTTACGCTACGCACTTACTAGAAAATGGAACCGATTTAAGATTTATTCAAGAAATATTGGGACACAAAAGCAGTAAAACTACCGAAATTTACACACATGTAAGTACTAAAAGTTTACAAAAAATAAAAAGCCCTTTTGATGACTTGGATTTGTAAAATAATAAAATACATTTGTTAAAATAAAACCTGACACCTATCAGGGTTATCTCTCCAAAAATGGGTAGATATGCCTGATAAAGTCAGGGGTATATAC
>JBIILW010000232.1:0-3885 GCA_044338265.1 Bacteroidia bacterium
AGCAGTGGTAAGTACGTCATAGTCATCTTTTGTGATTTTATAAGCTTCTTCCATTAAAGCAGATGCCTGAGCTAATAATTTAGTTTCACCAGCTATCATTCCACTAGCAATAGCTACTAAACCTTTGGCATTATTATAATCGCCATATTTGTCCTTGCAAATAGCCAATGCTTTATCAAATTGAACTTGTGCTTCGGCAGTTTTACCTTCTTCTAATAATAACTCACCTAAACCGGCATATAATTGGGGGGTTTTTGGTGCTGCCGCAATTCCTAAGTTATAAACTATAAAAGCTGAATCAGCTTTAAATAAATTATTATACGCTTGTCCTAAATAATAGTAAGCCTCACCATAAGCAGGATCTTTTTGAGTTAATGTAGTAAAAATATTTCTTGCACTTTCATATTTTTCAAAATCCAATGCTTTTAATCCTTCGTTTAAAAGTTGCGCTTTTAAAGATACACTTACTATTAAAATTTGTAGTAATAAAATCAGTCGTTTCATGTTTGTTATTTTTTTTGTAAATTAAATATTTTCTAATCAATAAATATGCCATAAGACAAATGAAATGTTAAATTACAGCGATTAGTAACCATAATTTAACATTCAATCGTATTTTAAATTTTTAAACCCAACCATTCTTTAGCCGTTTTGTATAAAACTTGCTCTTTCTGTTCGGTGGTTAGTTCCTTCATTTCTTCTATAAATTTTCCATGTTCCAAATCGCCAAGCGGAAACGGAAAATCGCTGCCCAATGCAATTTTATTGGCTCCAAACATTTTTATCAAAAACCTAAAAGTTTCGTCATCATGCACCAAGCTATCAATATAAAACTTGTCGATATAAGTTTTTGGATCACTAATTTTATGCACGTTACATAAATCTGGTCGTGCATGAAAAGCATGACTAATTCGACCTAATGTTTGTGGAAAGCACCCACCGCCATGTGCAAATAAAACGCGTAATTTTGGAAATTTATCGAAAATTCCACCAAAAATTAAGCTACAAATGGCCAAACTTGTTTCGGCAGGCATGCCTATTAACCAAGGTAAAAAATAATTCGGCATTCTATCTTGACCCATCATATCCCAAGGGTGAATAAAAATGGGCATTTCTGCTTTTTCGGCAGCCGCAAAAAACGGATGATAATATTCATCGTCTAAGTTGCGGTGTTCTATGTGCGTTCCTATTTCTACACCTGCTAAATTTAACTCGTATTTGCAACGCAATAATTCTTCAATAGCCAAGTTCACATCTTGCATGGGCAAAGTAGCTAAGCCCAATAAACGTGTTGGATTTTCTTCACAAATTTTTGCTAAATAATTGTTATAATATTTTGCCCATTCGTGGGTATGTTCGGACTTTGCCCAATAATAAAACAAAACAGGAATAGGCGAAAGTGCCATGATGTCAACGCCATGTTCGTCCATGTGCGCGATAATGCGTTTTGGATCCCAGCACAAATCGTCAATGGTTCTAAAAAAAGTGCCATCCGCTTTCATCATATTTGCCCTTCCTGGCTGAAAATGATCGAGGTAAATAAACTCATCTCCATAACCATATTTGTCTTTAAGGTTTGGCATAAATTCAGGTAAAATATGTGCGTGAACGTCTATTTTCATTGGCTTATTTGAATGTTAGTAATTTACTTTTACCCGTCTGACGCCTTTCCAACGCTTAGGCCCTTAAATCGTCTGACAGGGTGTTTCAATCGAAAAATTCCCGCAATAATAAGTTTATATCAGCAAATATTTGAATGATTTTTGGTTTGTAGTTGGCATCTGGCTTCTGGCAGCTAGCTTCTGGCAATTGGCAATAAGCAATTGGCAAAGCAGATTCAAGTATCTGATTGGATTTTACTTTAAACAAAATCAATCGTCATGCGGCGTATCTCCTTTGACTGGCAACCAATTCAGATATTTCAATATTGGTTAGTAAAGAAAGGGGTTTCCTTCTGAATGACTGTAGCTGGTTCAAGCGTCCGCTTATAGTTAAAATGATAAGCGGAAGATTGCGCTAGCTAAATCTTAATTATCAAAACAAAGATTGTAAGCAGTTTCTAAACAATTTAGTTCTTTCTTTAGTTCAATAATATTACATTCTAAACCAGCTTCGCCAAATTTAGTGATGTCAAAGCCTTGAATTGTAATTAATATTTCATTTTCGAGTTGAATTAATTCCCATTTTGCTTGTATGTTAACGTCAAGTTGTCTATCAAAAGCGTTAACAATACCATTAAAGTTGGTTGAAAATGAAAAGGTAAATACAAGTACTTTATTATTAGACTCAATCGGTTCTAGCAAAATTTTTCTACAATCTTCTAAGTTCATATTTGTGTTTTTATAGTTATATCAATTACAAAACTTTTAAAAAAATAGTGCTAAAAAAAACATTTTTTTACCTATAAAGCCAAAAACTCTACATTTCTATTTATCAAGCAAATGCCATCCATTTCTTTGGGTTGGTCTAAACCAATTAATGCTAAAATGGTGGGTGCTAAATCAGCTAATTTTCCATTATTCAGATGGTGTGTATGTTCTGTTTCTACCAATATGCAAGGCACCTCGTTGGTAGTATGCGCGGTATTGGCAGAACCATCTTCGTTTAGCATAAATTCACCATTGCCATGGTCGGCAGTAATTAAAAACGAGTAGCCATTTTTTAAACCTTCAGGAACAATTCGTCCCAAACATTCATCAACTTTTTCTACAGCTTTTATTTCAGCACTAATTACACCTGTATGTCCCACCATATCAGGATTCGCAAAATTTACCACCATAAAATCAGCTTCGTTTTTGGCTATTTCATCTAAGGTAAATTGGCAAACTCCTTCGGCATTCATTTCAGGTTTAAAATCGTAAGTGGGAACATCCTTAGGTGATGGAGCCATGTGTCGTGTTTCACCCGTAAATTCTTTTTCTTGTCCGCCACTAAAAAAGAAAGTTACATGCGGATATTTTTCAGTTTCGGCTATGCGCACTTGCTTTTTATTGTTGGTTTCCAACACTTCGCCTAAAGTATTGTTCAACTCAATATCGGCAAACATGACTTCTACGTTTTTAAAATTTTTATCGTAAGCAGTTAGCGTAATGTATTTTAAAGGCAATTTTTTTATTTGCTGTTCATCAAAATCTTCTTGCGTTAAAGCTTGTGTAATCTCACGTCCTCTATCTGTTCTAAAGTTAAAACAAATTACTACATCATCGGGGCTGATAGTAGCTAAAGTTATTTTCATCTACACAAACCAAAGGTTTCAAAAACTCATCTGTTTCGCCTGTATTGTACTTTTGCTGAATAGTGGCTAAAATATCGTTGGTTTTTTCACCACTTCCAATTACCAATAAATCGTAAGCCAGCTTTACTCTTTCCCAGCGTTTATCGCGGTCCATGGCATAATAACGACCAATGACACTTGCTAATTTACCATCAGTTTTTTGTAAGTGATCTAGCGTATCTTTTAAATATTTTACACCATTATTTGGGTCAGTATCGCGGCCATCGGTAAAGGCATGAAGGTAAAAATTATTGAAGTTATTATATTTAAAAATAGCACATAATCCTTTTAAATGATTCATACTGCTATGCACGCCACCATCGCTTAATAAACCCATTAAATGAATTTTCTTGTTATTTTTTTTTGCGTATTCAATGGCATTTTTTAGCACAGTAATTTCGGCAACTTTATTTTCACGAAACATTTTATCAATTAACACCAATTGCTGATAAACCACTCTTCCCGCACCAATATTCATATGACCCACTTCGCTGTTACCCATTTGCCCGTTGGGCAATCCAACCCATTCGCCACAGGTATGTAACAAACTATGCGGATTATTTTTAATTAAGTTATCAAAATTAGGAGTATTGGCTAATTCAATGGCATTG
>JBIILW010000244.1:0-3759 GCA_044338265.1 Bacteroidia bacterium
ATGAACAATTTCTAAACGAGAATCGCTAATACCTTGGGAATTTAATAAATTTTCTGCTTGTTCTTTATCACCAATCAATACAATTGTATCATTGCTACCAAGCTCTGCAAGTGCTAAAACAGCACCTAAAACAGCTTCTTTGGGCGCAAAATCGCCACCCATAATGTCAAAACCAATTTTCATTTGCTTGTTGTTTTGGGGTTAATTTAAAAAACGAAAAACGAAAGCACTTTAAAAAAGCACTTTCGTTTTTAGTATTTGATTTAAGCTTTAGGCTTAAACATCTGATTTCATATCAGGGAAAACATGCTTTCCACGATAAAAACCATCAGCAGTAACGCGGTGGCGCATGTGAACTTCTCCCGAAGTTGAATCGGTTGACAATGTTGGAACAGCACCTTTATAATGTGTTCTACGCTTATCGCGTCTTGATTTTGAAATTTTGCGTTTAGGATTTGGCATTTTACTTCTCTCCTCTAGTTATCAGTTTTTGTTGTAAATATTTTTTAATGCATCCCAACGTGGGTCAGATGCAGGTTTCTCTTCTTCATCATCACCTTCGTCAATTTTTAATTTATTGACAAATAGCTGGTTGTGTTCTTTACTAGCATCTTCACAACTAATTTTAGTTGGAATGGCTAATAAAAAGTAATCAAATATAAATTGTTTGAAGTCAAACTCATGTAATCCTTTTGGCAAATAAATGATTTCATCATCATCTAAATTTTCAGGACCATCAGTTAGCTTAACCAACAAGTCATATGTTTTATTTAAAGGTAATTCAAACTCATCCAAACAAGTATCGCAATTAGTACCAATTAATCCATTGATATTGAACTGCATTTCAAATACATTCTCCTTTTTAATTAACGAAATAACGCATTTAGCATCTACTTTTTCAAAATGCTTATCTGTCATTTCAGTGAACAAATCGGCAATTATTGGAAAACTTAATTCGTTTAACCCAAATCGGAGTTTATTGAACTCAACTATGTATGTTTTTGTTTTCAACCTTAAAATAAAGCCCACAAATGTAGTTTTTTGTGAATAAAATCTTAGCATTATTTTCAAAAAAAGTGTAAAAAATAATAAATAATTAATTAAAATATTGGTTATGTGATATTTATATATTATTGCTTGGTTTAAAAAACTTTATGATAAAACAAGAAATATACATCGTTTATGTTAGATTGTTTTTTTAAATTTGAAAACAATTTCCAATATAAACGTGTTTAGCTGTTAATGAATCAAACTACCCAACTCATAAATATTTTAAACGAATTTGCAAAAGCAAGTGACCATAAAATTGATTTTGTAACACTTCAAAAATCAAAAACTCGGTTTCAAATTCCTGCTTCAAATAATTTTACAGAATTTATTAACCAACTTAACAACATAGGTTCATTTACAAATTTTGTTTTTGAGGCTAAGTCTTGCAGTAAATCTGAATTTGAAAAAATTACTGATAAAATAACTTTTCCAATTTTGTATTTCAAAACAAATCAAAAGGAATTAGTTCCAATTTTATTAAAGCATTTTGAAAAAAAACAATATGAAACTATTGAATTTAATGCAAAAGAGAATATTGAAGTAAATTACAATTCAACAGTTGAATTATCAAATTCAGCTAAATCAGTTGCTGATTTAATATTAGACAATCATTTATTGGCAGAAAAATTTGATGTTTCACAAGTTGCTGAAGAGCAGATAACTTATATTACAGGGTATCATGTTGGTTCCATGTTGAATCACAATAATAAAGAAAAACCTAGTCCTTTTGAACGGTTAATGAGTTTATTGAAAACCGAAAAAAAAGACATTAAATACATTTATTTCTTTGCCATATTAATTGCAATCATTAACTTGGCTTTGCCACTAGGCGTACAATCAATTGTGGGTTTAATTTCGGGTGGTTTGCTATTAGAATCAGTAATCATATTAATAGCCATGGTAATAATTGCCACGGGATTATCGGGTTATTTACAAATTCAGCAATTAAAAATGGTTGAAATTTTATTACAACGAGTATTTGCCAATGTAACCTTTGAATTTGCTTGGCGATTACCGAAAATAAAATCCGAAATTTTATTAAAGAATTATACTCCCGACATGGTCAATCGTTTTTTTGATGTATTGACTATTCAAAAAGCATTGCCTAAAATATTGATAGATTTTACAGCAGCAATCATTCAAATTTCTTTTGGTTTGTTACTTTTATCTTTCTATCATCCTATATTTATCGGATTTGGAATTGTATTGATTGTAATCATAATCATCATATTTTATACAACAGGAAAAAAAGCATTAGAAACAAGTATTGCTGAATCGAAATATAAATATAAAGTGGCTTATTGGTTACAAGAAATTGGCAGAAATATCAATGCATTTAAATTAGCTGGAAATTCCAATTTACCTGTTCAAAAAGCGGATCATTTATTGAGTAATTATATCAATTACCGCAACAAACATTTCAAAATATTATTGAAACAATATGCATCAATAGTTTCATTTAAAACGCTAATTACCGCGTCTTTACTCATTTTGGGAAGTTTTTTGGTGGTAAATAGGCAAATAAATTTAGGCCAATTTGTAGCTGCAGAATTGATCATTGTTTTAATTATAAATTCAGTTGAAAAACTAATTTCTACCATTGATGTTTTTTACGATTTACTAACAGCTTTTGATAAAATAGGACAAGTGACCGATTTAGAAACAGAAAGTAATGCTGGTAGGGAATTACATGATTTAGCTATTGACCAACAATTTCAATTAAAAACTAATCAATTATCATATAAATATCCAGGTACAAAAAATTACATTTTAAATAATATAAATTTTGAAATTAATAATGGAGAACATATTTGTATTACTGGTTTTGGCGATAGTGGTAAAACAACATTGATTAAAATATTAGCCGGAATGTATAGTAATTATGAAGGCTCCATTTCTTTAAATGAAGTTTCGTTACGTGATTTAAATATTGATGCATATAGAAATATTATTGGTGACAATTTATTACAAGATGAAATATTTGAAGGCACCATTGAAGACAATATCATGATGGGCAGAAATAGCATAGCGTTTAAAGAAGTAATTAAAGCCTTAAAAATTGTTGGCCTAACTGATTTTATTGCTCAATTAACAGATGGACTACAAAGTAATTTATTGTCGGCAGGAACCAATTATCCTAAAAGTATTATTCAAAAAATATTATTGGCAAGAAGCATTGTTCAAAAACCAAAACTGCTCATTATAGATGACTTTTTTTACAACATGAATCAAAAAGAAAACTCACTTTTATTGGATTATATTTTTGAAAATAAAGATTGGGCATTGATCATGGTTACATCACAAGATAGTATTATGAAAAGATGTAATAAAATTTGTATCATGAATAATGGAAAAATCATTGAAACGGGAACCTATAATAACCTAATGGCCACAAATTCATTAAATAATTTTTTGAATTAAGTAATAAAAAATAATAAAATAAAATGGATCAAAATCCCTATAATAACATATCAAATGAACTAAAAAACAGTTCGCTATATACCGTTAAATTAATAAATACGCCTAAAAAATTCAAGACCATTAGGAACTGGCTTGCTGGAATATTTTTTATGCTTTTTTTATGTATGTTTTTGCCTTGGCAACAAAATATAAATGGTAAAGGAAAAGTTACTCCTTTTGCACCAGAAGATAGGCCTCAAAACATTCCATCAATCATAGCTGGAAGAATAGAAAAATGGAAGGTTGTAG
>JBIILW010000048.1:0-10017 GCA_044338265.1 Bacteroidia bacterium
TGTAGAAGGACAGTTTGTAAAAAAAGGTGATACTTTAGCAATAATAAGTGAGGTAAAAGAAAAGTTTTTTGACCCACAATTATTGATTAGAACTGATGGTCAAATTAATAATAAAATAGAAGGTTTAGCTGCAAAAAATAGGAAAATACTAGCATTAGAAAAACAAATTGATGCTTTAAAAAGTAGTGTTACTATTAAACTTAAAATGGCTAAAAATAAAGTTTTACAAAGTGAATTTGCGGTAAAAGCAGAAAAAGGAAATTATGATGCAGCAATAGTGAATGAAACATTGGCAATAAATCAGTTTGAACGATTGAACGAACTGTATAAAAAAGGTTTAGCCTCGCTTACTGAAATTCAAATTAGGACTAATAAAAAACAGGAAGCAAAATCGAAAAAGATAGAGGCTGAAAACAAATACAATAAAGCCGAAAACGAATTGATAAACGCTCGAATTGATTTGAATTTTATAGAAGCGGAATATGTAGATAAAATATCAAAAGCGGAATCGATTTTGGAAGAAACTGCCGGTGAACTTTTTGAAAGCCAAGCAGAATTAATAAAGCTAAGAATAGAGTACAGTAACCTTCAATTACGAAGTGGTTTTTATGCCATTAAAGCGCCCCAAGATGGATATTTAGTGCAAGTTTTAAAAGCTGGAATTGGAGAAATAATAAAAGAAAATGAGATTTTAGCAACCATAGTTCCTGCAAATACTAAAACAGCTGTAGAAATGACTGTTAGGGCTTTAGACATGCCATTAATTTATAAAGGCTGTAAAGTACGAATTCAATTTGATGGTTGGCCTGCCTTGGTATTCAGTGGATGGCCTAGCGCCAATGTTGGAACATTTGGTGGATTGGTACAAGTAATAGATAGAAATGCAGATGACAAAGGAAATTTTAGAATATTAGTTATTCAGGATCCAAACGATCATCCTTGGCCAGAATTAATTAGGGCAGGTGGTGGTGTTTATGGTTGGGCTATGCTTAATAGCGTTCCGGTTTGGTATGAATTATGGCGACAATTCAATGCTTTTCCTCCCGATTTTATGGAACAATCTAAATCAAACAAAAATAAAAATTGATATGAATAGAAAATACCATCCAATCATTTTATTTTTATTGGTATTTGCACCTTTAAAATTATTGATAGCACAACAAAATGATGTGCAATTAACTTTTCAAGATTTTTACCAATTAGTAGTACAAAATCATCCCATTGCAAAGCAAGCAAACTTACTAAATGAAAATGCAAAAGCTGAGTTACTAGCGGCCCGTGGTGCGTTTGATCCAATTATAAGTACAACTTATGAAAGTAAATTTACAAATGGAAAAAACTATTATACTTATTTTGAACCACAGCTAAAAATTCCAACAATGATTGGCATAGATATAAAAGCTGGTTACGATCAAAGTGATGGAATTGCGGTAAGCAACGAAAGGGCAAAAATGATTGAAAACAATGGCGTAATTAGTCAACAGTATGGCGAATATGGAATGTTTTATGGGGGATTAAGCGTGCCAGTTTTACGAGGATTGCAAACTGATAGTCGAAGAACAATATTGCGCCAAGCACAATATTTACAAGGATTAAATGAAGCGGAACGCATAAAAATTATTAATAAATTATTTTTAAATGCAGCCAAAGATTATTGGGAATGGCAATTAGCTTATGAAAAATTACGATTGACACAATTCAATTATAAATTAGCAGAAAACCGTTTCAATTTTGTTAGCAATAGAATAAAAGCTGGCGAGGATAAACCCATTGATAGCATAGAAGCTTTGATTGAATTAAAACGCAGAGAAACTATTTTACTTGAATCGGAATTAGAATTTAAAAATAATGGCTTGAGTTTAAGTAACTATTTATGGAATAATAAAAACGAGGCCTTGCAATTAAAGGAAAACATTACACCATCGGAACAAGGAAATGAAGTAAATACAATTGCCAATGATTCCATTCAAAGAATGGTAAATTTTGCAGAAAACAATCATCCAGAATTGCAGAAATTACAGTTTAAAAACAAGCAATTAATGATGGATAAAAAATTAGCAATTGAAAACATAAAACCTCAATTAAATATAGAATATTACCCATTCCAAACTTATAGCAAAGGAAGTTTAAACGATGTAAATAATGTGTTTGGTAGGCAATATAAAATGGGTGCAAGTTTTTATAGCAGTTTGTTTTTAAGAAATGAAAGAGGAAAACTACAACAAGCAAATATTAAACTTAAAAACAATGATTTTGAAACACAACTTACTAAACGAGAAATTGTAAACTCAGTTTTTACTAGCTATAATCAATTAAAAAATTTAGAACAATTATTGACCATTCAACAGGTATTAGTAGTAAACGCAATTACGTTAAGAAATGCGGAGGAAACTAGGTTTGAAAATGGTGAAAGCTCTTTATTTTTAGTAAATTCACGTGAACGAAGTTTGATAGAGGCACAAATAAAACAAGCAGAAATAAAAAGTAAATATGCCAAATCAAAAATACAATTGCAATGGGCTAGTGGAATAAAAATGTTTTAGGGAAACTTAAAAATAAGTTTAATTCTATTTGATATATAATTTAACAAAACTCAAATTTATTTCCATCAAATAATCCTTTGTCGCTTAGTTTTAAATAAGGAATAACTAACAATGCCATGAACGACAAACTCATGAAAGGTGCTCGCAAAGTGGAGCCCAAAACTTGTTTACTATAATGATCTAATTCGGTATAATCTTGGGCTATTTCCCAAGCATCTTTGTTACTCATTAAACCAGCAATTGGAAGCGATAAAACTTTTGTTTCAGCATCATTTACCGCACATAAACCACCTTTGTTTTTAATGATTAAATTTACTGCCTTGCAAATTTCTTCATCGTTGGTGCCAACTGCAATAATATTATGACTATCGTGAGCAACTGATGAAGCAATGGCTCCCAACTTTAAACCAAAGTTTTTGATGTATGAAATAGCAATGGGTTTTGTTTCGTATCTATTGACTACTACAATTTTTAAAATATCGTTTGCAACAGTTAATTCAGATTTTGGAAATTCTAATTTATTAGTGATTAATTGTCCATCTAAACATTCAATGACTAGTTCATTTTCTTTTGGTAAATATTCAAAATCAGCAAGTGTTTTTAAGTTTGTTTCAAAATAATTGATGGGTTCAATGGCTACTTTTTCAATGAAAGTTTTTCCATTTTCAGCCACTAATTCACCCTTGATAAATGTTTTTTCAACTATAAAATCTGTTAAATTATTGATGATGATGAAATCTGCTACATCGCCTAATTGCAAAGCACCCACAGGCATTTTATAATGATGAATTGGATTGATACAAGCTACTTTTAACACATCAAACAAATTGTATCCAAGTGCAACTGCTCTTGCCACTAATTGATTAATATGGCCCAATAATAAACTATCAGGATGTTTGTCATCGCTACAAAACATTAATTGATCAGCATGCAATTTCATTAAAGGAATCAGGGTGTCAAAGTTACGGGCGGCACTTCCCTCACGAATTAAAATTTTCATACCAAAAGCAATTTTATCCAACGCTTCTTCTAATGTAAAACATTCATGATCGGTGCTCATGCCTTCGTCAATATATTGTTTTGCCTGCGCTCCGCGCAATCCAGGAGCATGTCCGTCAATTGGTTTGTTGAATTTTTTTGCTGCCGCAATTTTTGCCATAACTTCTTTATCCTTGAATAAAACTCCAGGAAAATTCATCATTTCGGCTAAATATAAAATTTCGGTATTGGCTAATAATGTTTCAATATCAGCTGCATTAATAGTTGCACCTGCAGTTTCAAAAACAGTAGCAGGCACACAACTTGGGGCTCCAAAAAAGAAATGAAAAGGAACTTTATTTCCATTGTTAATCATGAACTCCACTCCTTCCATTCCTAACACATTTGCTATTTCGTGTGGATCACTAATAGTGGCCACAGTTCCATGAATAACGGCCATTCGTGCAAATTCGCTTGGTGCCAATAAACTACTTTCAATGTGCACATGAGAATCGATAAAACCAGGTAAAATAAAGTTTGTTAACGTTTCAGAAATTTCTGTAATGGCTGCAATGATTCCATTTTCAACGGTAATTTCTGCAGGGAAAATCCGTTGATTTAATATGTCAATATAGTTTGATTTTATTTTCATGATTGCTACATATTATGCATTTTTTTTGCCACAGATTTCACAGAATACACAGATTTTTTCAATAATTTATTGCTGTATCTTTCTCCATATTTTACAGTTTTTCAGTGTAATCTGTGAAATCTGTGGCTTATCTTTTATTTAATAAACTTTACCATTCATCAATACACTTTCTACGCTATCATTTCCAAAATTATAAGGAAGAAATGCCAAGGAAGAAATAGGTTTTGTAATGATCAAATTGGCTTTTTTACCAATGGTAATACTTCCATAATTTTCACTCAATTCAATTGCATAAGCACCATTAATAGTTGTTGCGTTGATAGCTTCTTCGGGTGTTAATTTCATTTGTGTGCAGGCCAAACTTACTACAAATCCCATACGTCCGTTTGGCGAACTTCCCGGATTATAATCAGAGGCCAAACATACTGGCAAGCCAGCATCAATCATGGCACGAGCAGGCATGTAAGGAATGCCCAAAAAGAAAGAACAATTAGGTAAACCAACGGGCATGGTATTGCTATTGAGCAAACAATCAAATTCGTCTTTTCCGGTATATTCCAAATGATCTACACTTAAAGCATGGTGCTTTACTCCTACTTGTACACCACCGGTATAACCTAACTCATTGGCATGAATTTTTGGTTTCAAATTATATTTTGCTGCAGCTGTTAAAAGCAAATCTGTTTCTTCAACAGTATAAAAACCTTGGTCGCAAAACACATCAAAATAATCGGCTAAATTTTCTTTAGCTATGATAGGCAACATTTCATTAATGATTAAGTCAATATAACCTTTTCTATTGTTTTTAAATTCAGCGGGAAAAGCATGCGCACCCAAAAAAGTAGCTTTAATAGGAATAGGCGAAACACTTTTTAGCTGAGCAATTACACGCAACATTTTTATTTCATCGTGAACCGTTAAACCATATCCACTTTTAATTTCAATGGCACCTGTTCCTTGTTTAATAACTTGATTCAAACGCTCCAAAGCTTTTATAAAAAGCTCCTCTTGGCTCATGCTTTGCAATTTTTTTGCAGAATTTAAAATGCCTCCACCTGCAGCAGCAATTTCCTCATAACTTTTTCCTTTAATGCGCATTTCAAATTCTTCTTCACGCCAATTAGCAAATACTAAATGTGTGTGACTATCAACAAAAGCTGGCAACACCATTCCATTATTAGCATTTATTTCGTGTGAAATTTTTATATCTTGAAGGCCTTCATTCAAATCTTCCATTTTACCAAAACCAAAAATGCAATCATTTTCAATGATTAAATAAGCATTATCAATGGAGTTTAAAACACCCATTTCAGCTCCTTTTTTTAGTGAAATATTTTTATCTAAAATGCCCGCTAGCATTTTTATGTTTGAAATTAAAGTATATGATTTCATGGTACAAAACTAACATTTTTAGGGTTAAATATATTGTTAAAATACTAAGATAAAAACTGTTTATTTATCTGTTATATTTTACAAAAAAGCTCGATATTTTAAAAATATTGAGCTTTAAAATTTATAATAAATTATCAATGATACTTTTCAAAACTTTATCGTCAATATTATCAAATTCTGACATATAGAATACATAGTTTTTGGAATTTGTAAAACTAAAATTACTCTATAATTTATAATTAACTATTCCATTAACGATGTGGGTGGGTCGACAAAAATGCGGGCCAGCCTAAGCCTGTGCGCGGTAGCATATTTTTGTCTAGCTTTTTTGTTTCTTTTTCAGCAATGGAAAAAGAAAGAAGAAAAAAAAGAAAATACTTCAACATTAGCTAAATTGGTTGCCATGGAAAGGGATTCCTTCTGAATGACTTAACGTCATTTCAAATTGACTTTTTTGAAAAAAAAATTATCGCTCAATGTGACAAAACACAAAGAGGTTGCCCTTTTGAGACAACCTCTTGAAATACTCCTTATAAAAAATTATTGCGCTATAATACTGATTGCTGTTCCTCCGCCTGAGGCCAATTTTAAAGTTAATTTTGATTTATTGGTAACTGTAATTTTTTCTATTACATAAGCTTCTGGATTCTTGTCCCAGCTAGCATTAGCTGCATCTTTATAAATAGTAGCTGTGTATTTTTTACCTTTATCCAAAAAGCTAAAATCCATGTTTAAGTCTCTTGCATTTTCATCGGTAATACTCCCTAAAAACCAATTGTTAGTTCCTTTTGCTTTACGAGCAATGGTTAAAAACTCTCCTGGTTCTGCATGAATTACTTTGGTATCATCCCAATCAACTGCTACATCTTTTATGAACTGAAAAGCATCGGGTTTTGCTTCATAATTTTCAGGCAAATCTGTAGCCATTTGAACAGGACTATACAAGGTTAAATACAATGCCAATTGTTTGGTTAAAGTAGTATGTACTTGTTCTTTTGCATCGGGATAATAATTGCTCTTTTTTATTTTAAAAATACCAGGAGTATAATCCATTGGTCCGCCCATTAAGCGAGTAAAAGGTAAAATAGTTTCATGCTCTGGCGGATTTCCTTCACTCCAAAAATTAAACTCTTGACCGCGTGCTGCTTCAGCCGCCATAAAGTTAGGATAAGTACGGTGTAAACCAGTAGGACGAACAGGCTCGTGTGCCACCACCATAATATTGTAATCAGCAGCTTTTTTGATGGCACGTAAGTAATGATTAACCATCCATTGACCATCGTGAAATTCGCCACGAGGAATTATTTTTCCTACATAACCTGATTTTAAAGCATGACTTCCAACGCTTGCCATTAATCGATAAGCTGAATCAATCCAACGTTCATAATTGGTTACACTTCCGCTTGTTTCATGGTGTGTTATCATGCCAACGCCTTTGCTTTGCGCATAAGCGTTTAATCCTTTAAAATCGTAATCGGGATAAGGAGTAACAAAGTCAAAAACATCTTCTTTCCATTTACCAAACCAATCTTCCCAGCCATCGTTCCATCCTTCAACTAACACACCACCAAAACCATTTTTAGCTGCAAAGTCAATGTATTTTTTAGTGTTTTCAGTGGTTGCACCGTGCTTGGTTTTTGTTTTTTGTTTTCCGTCTGAACCAGCATCACTAGCCGATTGGCCACCTGCAAAATCCCAAGTTGAAAGTCCTAAATGCATTTCTAACCAAATGCCACAATATTTCATGGGTTTGATAAAGCTTGTATTTGTTAATTTACAAGGTTCGTTTAAATTTAAAATGGTTTTGGAAGCAATGATATCTCTTGCATCATCGCTAATAATAATAGTTCTCCAAGGAGTGCTGCATGGAGCGCGCATGTATGCTTTATTGCCTACGGCATCGTTAGCCAAAGTTGATGTGGCTTCAAAAGATGTTAAATCAAATTTTAAATCCATAGCCGGATAATTAACTAATGCAGCTTCGTGAATATTTACATACACATTGTCTTTGGTTTTTATCATTAAAGGAGTTTGTACAAATGCTCCTTTAATGGGAGTAGCAGTAAAAATTGCACCATCGCGTTTCTTGGCTAACTTTTCAATTTCCGATATTTGTGAAGTGTTATAAGTATACTCGTTGGTGTCAAAATCGCCTGGCATCCACCAAATTTTATGATCACCAGTTAAGTTAAATGTGCTTAATTCATCGGCTACTACAAAATGGAATAAATTAGGCTGCTCAGGAAAATGATACCTGAATCCAACGCCATCGTTAAATACCTTAAATACCACTTGAAGTATGCGCGGTTTCTCCCCTTTTTCTTTTAAAGTAATGGCAATTTCTTTATAATTGTTTACAATGGTTTTAGTTTCGCCCCAAACAGGAGTCCAAGTTTCGTTAAATGTACTTGAATCAACTTGCAAAATGCTAAAGTTATTCAATAAATCAGCTTGTTCATTTATTTTAAAACCCAAGTTAGAAGGTTCAATAATAGGCTTGTTTTTATAATTTACATGGTAAACTAAAGCACCAGCTGCGTTTAAATGAAGGGAAAGGGAAATCTTTTTGTTAGGGGAATTTACAGTAAAACTTTGCGCAAAAGCTGCGCAAGAACTTGCCAATAAAATAATACTGAGTACTTTTTTAATTTTCATTTGATAATTTTTCTTTGAAACAAAAATAAACTTTTTAGTGGGAGAAAAAAATGATGAAGTATGAAATTTGAAGTATGAATGATGAAGTATGAATTATTTATGTTGTGTTAGCATCCATTCATATATTTCTTTGTTTTCTTATACACGCGTCCAAAAATCGTGCATATCAAAAATTTCTAATTTTATATCTTTGTTACACTCTTTTAATTTTTAAAAATAATGATAGAATAATGAACATCAAAGACAATAGAAATTTCTGACAATGTAAGGGTTGTGATTACCCCCCATCCCTAATTAAATTTATAAATTCATTTAATGAATCCGCACCATTATTTTGTTCAACAACAAAATTCCGTACATCAAAAAATCCAATATTCCAATAGGTTGAAATTGTTCAAGTAACAGTAAATTAGAACAAAACAGATTGAATGGTATGTGCAATACTTTTAACAGGAACTGATTGATTTCCTAATTGTATCATGTAATTAATTTCTTTGTCGCCATCATTCATTACTACTACACAAATTTTTCCATCTTTGTTTTTAAATGCAGTTGCTTTAAGGCCACTTCTGCTTGATGAGCAAGCAATTCGTTTAGCTCCAGGACGAACAAATTTAGAAAAATGCCCGATATAATAAAAGGCGTTGGTATAAATAATTTCATTGGTATGCGTGTTTACATGAACAGGCGCAAAGCAAAAATTGCCTACATGGTTTGGACCACCTTTTTCATCTAAAAAAATGTTCCAATCAGTAAAGCCAGTAAGGCCATTGTTAAAATCTTTTATCATTGATTTTGCATAAAACTCACCAATATTCCAATTATAATATTTGGCTTCGTTAAACACTTCTTTACAACCTTCGGTAAAGAACAAATTTTTACTTGGATAAGTTTCATTTACCAAACTAATATTATCATGCATTTGTTCACCACCAGTCCAGGTTTCGTACCAATGGTAACCAATGCCCCATACATATTTGGCAGCTTCTTTATCGGCTAAAATTACGTTTACTCTTTGAAAAATTAAATCGCGGTTATGATCCCACACAATGATTTTCTTTTTTGATAAACCTGCTTTAAATAATGTTGGACCTAAGTATTTTTTTAAAAAATCTCTTTCTTCCTCAGCGGTGTATATACACGATTCCCAGCGTTGGGTTGCCATTGGTTCATTTTGAATAGTTAAACCCCAAACGGGAACGCCTAATTTTTCATATTCATTGATGAATTTTACATAATAATTAGCCCACGATTGGTAATACATTGGCAATAATTTTCCGCCTTTTAACATATTGTTATTGTCTTTCATAAAAGCTGGCGGACTCCATGGAGAAATGAACAATTTTAAATTTCGGTTAGTCATGTTAAATGCCTTTTGAATTAAAGGGATTTTATACAAAGTATCAGGAGCAATATTGAAAGTTTTTAAATCTTTATCGCCTTCTTGCACATAGGTATAACTGCCACTTGAAAAATCGCAACTATTCATATTGGTTCGAATTAAAGAATAGCCAATTCCTTTTTGCGGATGAAAAAATGATTCCAATAATTTTTGTTGTGATTCAGCGGAAACTTTTGCAAAAGTTTCTGCACTTGCATCGGTAATGGCGGCACCTATTCCCACTATTTCCTGAAAGGTTTTGGAGCTATCAATAAAAATAGCCGTTTCGGTTTCTTTTGGTTGTTCTTGAATTTTAAATTCAAGTGTATCGGAAATGCTAATGCGCAAATTAGTTTCGGCAGAAGTGGTATACACCAATACTTTTTTTTTGGGTAAATATACTTGGGCTACTAATG
>JBIILW010000233.1:0-3848 GCA_044338265.1 Bacteroidia bacterium
ATGTGCAATAATACAAAAACAAATTTTTAAACCATAACGGAAACCATGATTAGTCTTTTCTTAAAATAATTTTCTAAAAATTAATTATTGTGGAAAGCTTGTAACCCTTAAATAATTTCCGTTTTTGCTTACATAATATTGGCGAAGTGGCCTATCTGCAGGACCTTTACTAACGGTTCCTGTACTTAAAAAAAACTCACTTGCGCAGCAGCGGTTTGTGCCACTTCCACATTGAAAATTTGAATTGTTATTTGCCATAAAAATTCGGCTACAAGCGCTGTCAACTTTGTAAGGACATGCCCTATCAAAAACTAAATAGTCATCAAAATTATTGTAAATAATAATTCCTTTATAGCCCACTCCTTGACCATCTCTATATATAAATCCACCTTGATTTTGTAAAGGAGCAGCATCGGGCAAAACCAAATTTACATTGATATCGAAGTTTACAGGTGGAAAAAAGTCAGTGTTTTGAGTTGCACTTTTATCTTTTTCGCATGCTGTAAGCAAAATAATACCAATGATGATAAATATATTTATACGTTTCATTATTTTAACCAAGCTAATATTTTCGGTAATGTGTTTGTTTTGTATTTAAAATAAGGTCTTTTAAAAGCCCCAAACGATTTATAGAAACGTGCTATACCTTCTTTTTCGGAACCTTCAAAATCTATAAAATTATTTTTTCCTGCTAACTGAGCAATGACTCCATCCATTAAAAAATGCATGGCTCCAATTTCTTTTCCTTTACTGTCAGAAGTTCCCAAATGAAAAATGATTCTATCATCATTTATTATAAAAACCCCAGTTGCAACTAATCCAAATTGTTTGCTAAAAACACCCATTGATAGGAGCATATTTTGTTTGTTACATATTTTGTAAAGTTTCTTTAGCATTAAATAATCTTTTGCTGTAACTCCTTTTGTTGCTGAACCTTTGTGCTTTACATAAAAATCAACGGACTGCTTATAAGGCAAAACTTGTAAGTATAAATTTTGCTCTTTTGCCTTTTTTATATTTCTTTTAGCTTGCCCTTTATAGGCCGCAAATAAATCGGCATAGGTTTCGTCTATTGGCAGAATAAAATTTTTCTTTTCTATTAAATCTTTTGCGTTATTGTCTTCATTGAAGTTAATGTCAATGAATTTAAATTTGGAGGGAATGGCCTCTATAAATTTTTGTACCACAAAATCTGGAGTTTCCAAACGAGAAAAAACCCCTAATTGCTGCGTAAAAAATGGTTGAAACAAATAGGAAATAAAATATTTTCTTCGATGTGTAATGGGCATGATAGCCTCATAATCATTTAAAACTAAAGCTTCCCAATTGGGGCTTACCACATCTAAATACCACGAAAACGCATATACCAATGAATTGCTAGCTTTGGCTATGCAAGCATCCCATTTATGTTTATCTATTTCTGTATGTTTTAAGTAAGTTATCAATTTTTTTATTCAAACAAAAATACAAGAATCTTCATTAGAAACCCGAACTTTTTTAATTTGCAGAAAATTTGGACAATTTTTTAAATTATGGTTTCACTTTGAAGCTTTTTTAATGAAACTACAAATCAGGTTATATCTTTTATAATTAAAATTTTATTTCAAAAATATACATAAGTTTGTTCATCAAATTAATTAATTGAAAAATGAAAAAATTAATCCTTTTTACAATTTTATTGCTATCAATTGGTATTGCAAATGCTCAATATATGTACGATGGTTCTGGCCGTCAAATTGGAAAAGCAAATGGTAATTATTATTATAATGGTTCAGGAAGGCAAATAGGGAAAGTGGATGGAAATTACATTTACGATGGTTCCGGACATCAAATAGGAAAGGTGGATGGAAATTATGTGTATGATGGCACTGGACATCAAATAGGAAAAATAGATGCTAATTATCTTTATAACGGTTCAGGTCGTCAAATTGGTAAGCTAGATGGAGATTATTTGTATGATGGTTCTGGCCACCAAATTGGAAAATCAGATGGGTTTAGGCGAATGCAAATAATAATTTTCTTCTATTTTTTTATGTAGGGTTTTCATATACAGAAATCGATAATTAGAACACTTGATAAATTTACAAATATGAAAAATACGCTTTCGTAATTTATGCTTGGTTTTTTTATTAACATAAAAGGAGAGCCATTTGACTCTCCTTTTCTAAAAAAATTTATAATGTAATTTGATTATATAAAATCACATTAATTTTTTATAGATTAAAGTAATATCTTAAACCAGTTCCTACTGAGATAAAACTTGATGGAAACTCTGTATTCTTACCATAAATATAATCAATTAAAGCTGCATGAAAAACACTTGGAACTTTACCAAGACCGATGTCTGAAAAAAGAACTAAATTATTTCGTTTATTAAATGATTCAAAACCAAAATGAACAGAATATGATTTTTCTGATTTTTCAGGTACTGTTACACCCATATTCCACGGAATAATATTCGGTATATAAACTGATTTTGTATTCATATTTCCTATTTCACCACTTACATAAATTCTTCCTGTTCCATCTTTACCCATTTCAATTTTATTGAAATTATACCTTCCGTAAATTCCAATGGAAGAAGGGAGTGGGATATTTCCTAATGTAAATCCAACACCATAGTATACTCCTAAATGGACATTCTGATTTAATGAATAACCTAGTTCACCCTTAACGAAATTTTCTAATCCACTACCGAAACCTAAATGTAAGCCTTGTGCCATTGTAAAATTTGCAAATCCTAGAATTGCAAATAAAGTGTAAATTGTTTTTTTTATAATTTTGATTGTTTAATATTTGAATGATTAGTTAATTTTATAGTTTTATTCTCAAGGTGTCATATTACAAGCATCAAATTTCCCTGTAATTGGATGCATTACAAATGTGCTACCAACTAATTCTGCTAAATTCCCTGAAAAATTACCTTTTACATGTGAATTTAAACCTGTTGGACAATCTGTAACATTAAATGTTATTTTTCCTCCCATTGAACTTACCTGTTTAGTTTGAAAAACAACACTTAGTGCCATACTAGTTGGAGGTGAACCAGAATTTAAGTCCATAACATACGAACCAACTTTATCAGGAAAAATTGCCTCAATAAGTGGATAAAAATTTGGTCCATTTTGTTTATCTCTTCCTCCAACCCACGCACATATCCCATTATTAAATGTAACAACACTTTGTCCTTCATTCCCCGTTGGCGCCCCACCTGACCAAGAATAAGGAGTACCATCAAGTGTATATTCAAAAGAATATGTTGATGCCGATGCAGTTTTAGTTTCTGTTTTGCTACATGATGAAATGATAATACCTAATGTTAAGGCACTAATTAATTTAATTGTTTTCATAATTTTAGTAATTTATTTTTTTGAATATTTAATTCAACAAAATCTTTTTTACGTCAATAATATTTCCTGATGCATCAAGTAAGTTTAAGAAGTATAAACCATTGCCACCCCATTGTGTAATATCAATTGTAAATTGTTGTTGGTTAATGGCTGATTCGAATTTTTGTTGACCTAATGAATTGAATATTTTAATTGAATATCCTGACATTTTTGTTATGTCACCATTATCAATAGTAATGCGGTCTTTTGTTGGGTTTGGATACACTTTTAAAGTGTTACTATAAGTTATAGGATTATAACCAGTACGGTTAACATTTATAACCAATGTATCAGTTACTGTTATGGTTTGATAACATAAGTTTGCATTATACAAGTTAGTAATTTCTGTTTGTGTTAGCACACGATTCCATATACCTATGTCATCAATTTTACCGTTAAAAAATGATTTTTTTCCACTACCTGAAATTTGCCATTCTGCACCAATAATCATTCCTAGAT
>JBIILW010000017.1:0-13665 GCA_044338265.1 Bacteroidia bacterium
GTTATCCAATTGCAAAAATTGCAGCAAAACTAGCTATAGGTTATCACTTGGATGAATTAAAAAATCCAGTTACTAAAACTACCTCAGCATTTTTTGAACCAGCCATTGATTACGTAATTGTAAAAGTACCACGTTGGAATTTTGACAAATTTAAAGGAGCTAATAAAACATTAGGTCTGCAAATGAAATCAGTAGGAGAAACCATGGGAATTGGAAGATCTTTTATTGAAGCATTGCAAAAAGCTATACAATCACTTGAAATTAAACGCAACGGTTTGGGAGCCGATGGTTACCAACAGAAAAAATTAGAAGACATTATTGACAAATTGAAAAACCCAAGTTGGGACAGAATTTTTGCAGTTAAAGATGCCTTAAGTTTAGGCGTACCCATTTCATCTATTGAAAAAATTACTCGTATCAGTCGTTGGTTTTTAAACCAAATAAGCGACATGGTACATTTAGAAAATACAGCCAAACGTTTTAATTTAAAAAACATGCCACATGAAATCATGGTGGAGTTAAAGCAAAAAGGTTATAGCGATGCACAAATAGCACATTTATTAGGTGGCGACACAACAGAAGATGAAGTTTGGGATTTGCGTTCACAAATGAACGTAAAACGTGTATTTAAAATGGTAGATACTTGCGCTGCAGAATTCCCGTCACCAACTAATTATTTCTATTCAACTTTTGACCAAGAAGATGAAAGTATAGTAAGTGATAAAAAGAAAATTATAGTTTTAGGTTCGGGCCCTAATAGAATTGGACAAGGAATAGAATTTGATTATTGCTGCGTTCATGGTTTATTAGCTGCAAAAGAATGTGGTTACGAAGCTATCATGATTAACTGTAATCCAGAAACAGTTTCTACTGATTTTGACATGGCAGATAAATTGTATTTTGAACCAATTTTTTGGGAACATTTACGTGAAATCATTGAAAAAGAAAAACCAGTTGGCGTAGTTGTTCAATTAGGAGGTCAAACGGCTTTAAAAATTGCAAAGAAATTGCATGAGCATGGAATAAAAATTATTGGAACCAGTTTTCCTGATATGGATATTTCGGAAGACAGAGGATTGTTTTCTGATTTGTTAAAAGAATTAGATATTCCTTATCCAAATTATGGAGTGGCCGAAGACGCTGATGAAGCCATTGCGGTAGCAAAAGTTGTTGGTTATCCTGTTTTGGTTCGCCCTAGTTATGTTTTAGGTGGACAAGGAATGAAGATTGTTATCAATGATGAGGATTTAGAAAAAGCAGTAATAGATTTATTGGGCGATTTGCCTGGAAATCGTGTATTAATTGACCACTTTTTAGATAGAGCAGAAGAAGCAGAAATTGATTTAATATGTGATGGTGAAACCGTTCACATTATAGGAATGATGGAACATATAGAACCTGCTGGAATTCACAGTGGCGATTCAAGTGCGGTTTTACCTCCATTTAGCTTAAGTGAAAACGTTCAAAAACAAATGGAAGATATTGCTACTAAATTAGCCTTTAAAATGAATATTAGAGGTTTAATGAATATGCAATTTGCCATTAAAAATGAAAAAGTTTATGTTATTGAAGCCAATCCTCGCTCAAGTAGAACGGTTCCATTTATTGCCAAAGCATATGGAATAGCTTATGTAAATATTGCTACAAAAATTATGTTAGGTGAAAACAAATTAACCGATTTTGTTTTTGAACGTAAATTAGAAGGGTACGCCATTAAAGAGCCAGTTTTTTCGTTCAATAAGTTTGAAAACGTAAACAAAGAATTAGGTCCAGAAATGAAATCTACAGGGGAAGCAATTCGTTTTATAAAAGATTTAAATGACCCACATTTCCGTCAATTAAGAAACCAAAAAAGTATGTTTTTAAGTCGTTAATTTTAAGCATATATTAAAATAAAAAGGGTGTTCAGTTTTAAATTGAACGCCCTTTTTTATTGATTATTTTTTTGTTATTTTACTTACGGTATAAAGCATTTCTCTTCCAATTTCTTTCACTTTTTCAAGGTATTTTATGCTTTCAAATTCAGTATCATCAAATTCTTTTGGGTCTAAATAAGGCAATGAAATTCTTTTGAAAGCTCCAGCCACAAAAGGACATCCTTCATCAGCTTGACTACAAACCATAACGGCTATATAATTGGATTGTGGATTATAATTTTCAGAATAAACTTTTGAATATAAAATATCCATGCTTTCATCTTCTTCGCCTAATGAAATATGGTATTTTGGATTTACATTTTCATCCAATTGTTTCACTTTAAATCCATATTCTTTAACAGCATTTACCATTCTGAAATTAAATGAAGTGGCTTCAGTTCCACCCGAAAATGTGTAAATATTCTTTATTCCATAATGTATAGCAGCAGCTTTTATCCAAAGTTGTCCAAGCTGACTTCTTCGCGAATTATGTGTGCAGATTACAGTAATTTCCGACTTACCAAAATTTGTTAAACTTTCATTGATGGCCAAGGCTAAATTTTCAAGTTCTTGTTTTCTTGTTTCTGTAATTAAATCAAACTCTTTTATTAATTCATCTACTGAATGATTTAGATTTTTATAAAGTTTCATTTTTATAAAGTTTTTTCTTTAAGTAATAAGCAAATTTTACCAATAAAATTAATGCGGGAACTTCCACCAAGGGGCCAATTACACCCGCAAATGCTTGTCCACTGTTGATCCCAAAAACACCAATAGCAACCGCAATGGCCAATTCAAAATTATTGCCAGAGGCGGTAAAAGAAATAGCTGCATTTTGTGCGTAATCAGCGCCAAAAAATTTGCTTGCAAAAAAGGTGAGTGTAAACATAATGGCAAAGAAAATAACCAGTGGAATAGCAATCCTGATCACATCAAAAGGGATAGCTACAATCATTTGACCTTTTAAACTAAACATGACAACTATGGTAAATAGTAAAGCAATTAATGTAATGGGAGAAATGGTTGGAATATACTTTCTATTGAACCATTCTTCGCCTTTTATTTTGGTTAATATTAGTTTGCTAATTACTGCCAAGGCAAATGGAATTCCTAAATAAACGCCAACAGTTTTAGCTATTTCTAAAATGGTTATATCAATGCTTAAAGCTTGTATTCCAAAAAATGGCAACATAATTTCTAAATAAAAATAAGCGTAAATACTGAAGAAAAGCACTTGTAAAATGCTATTGATTCCTACCAAACCTGCTACATATTCTCGGTTTCCACCAGCCAATTCATTCCAAACAATTACCATGGCTATACATGGCGCAAGTCCAATAATTATTAAGCCTGTCATGTAATCAGGATTATCTTTTAAAAAAGTTATTGCTAAAAAAAACATCAAAAACGGACCAACAATCCAAGTGATGAAAAACGATACGAACAATAATTTTTTATTGTTGAATAAGGTTGGGATTTTTTCAAATTTTACTTTGGTAAGCGGAGGATACATCATTAAAATTAATCCAATTGCCAAAGGAATATTGGTTGTTCCGTTCGAAAAAGAATTGATAAAATTAGCCGATGATGGAATAAAATAACCAATGGATACGCCAATTCCCATGGCTAAAAATATCCAAAGAGTTAAATATTGATCTAAGAAACTTAATCGTTTTTGCTGTGCAATTGATGTGTTTTTATTCATTGTTTATAAAATGTTTTTATGATTAAATAATAGTTAGTTTACAATTTTCAAGTCAGTTCGAGCGTAGTCGAGAACAGTTAAAGATGTCTCGACTCCGCTCGACATGACTGAAAGCTTTGCTAAACATGACTGAAAGCTCCCTTAAAACATAGAAACTAATTCGCTTGAACTGACCTGTTTTAATTATTTAGCAACATCCACCTCCCGGTGTGCAAGCGTTCATTTCTGGTACTAATTCCATTAATTTTACTTTTAGTTTTTCAGGAGGAATGCCACATTTGTCCATAGCCAAACAGTCGGTTTGTTTATTTGCCAAAACAAAATCAATTCCATTAAAATTCAAGTCATATTTACCAATGGTTTCAGCTTGATATTCTACTTCCACATCTTGGTCCTCTATCCCTAAAATATTTTCTGAAAGTTGAATAATATCCAGAAATTTTTGTGGAGCTATTCTGTGGTCAAAATCATTGGCTTCCCACAATTGAAAATTGACAATATTTTCATTTCTAACCACACCGCCGCAGTCAATAAATTTTTTAGTGATTTCACCCACTTCAGTTACATGAAAATGTGCTGGTACTTTGTTGCCATTTGGCAATATAAAACTAACATTTTCTAATGTTTGTAGTGCCTCTTTTACTTCTGATAATTTCATAATTTTATATTTAATTTTTTAGCAACAATTTATTTTTTTTATTTGTAAATGATTATTGATATGCGCAAAAAATGCTTGTAAAATGCTCAATGTTTCTTCATTGATACAATAACAAATGGAATTTCCTTCAATGTTCCCTTTAATGATTCCAGCATTTTTTAGTTCCTTCAAATGCTGCGAAACTGTAGGTTGTGCCAATGGCAATACATTTACTATATCGCCACAAATGCAAGCATCTACTGAAAGTAAATATTCAATAATAGCTACACGAGCCGGATGTCCTAAGGCTTTTGCAATGGCTGCCAATTGATTTTGTTTTTCGGTAAAATGATCTGTTTTACTTGCTCCCATCTTTTAATTATTATATTGCAATATTACGATAAAGAATTGAAAAAGCAAGATTGAAAATTGTTGTCTTACGTTTAGATTTATAATTTTGAAAACCTACTCCATATTTTCATGGTCAAAATATCCTTTCGATTTTATTTTGGCAGAGAAAAAATTCAAGAATAAAACCACAAAAAACAAGAATAATAATGCCTGTGTGCTAACCAAAAATCGTCCAAAAGTGGTGATTGGATAAAAGTCGCCATAACCTATAGATGAGGAGGTGATGATGCTAAAATAAACTGCATCGAACCAATGATTAAAAGCTTGGTTTAAATAATTTCCACTTGCGTAAATAACTGCATAAGCAAACACAATTTCGAGGTAATTGAAAAACAATAAAAGCATGGATCTTTTATAAGAGCGTGGCCTTGAAAATAAATCGGAAGCAAATATTAAAGTTGGAATATAAACAATGGTTTCCAATAATAAATATATCAAAACCATAATGATCCAAGGGTAGTATTGCCAATTATTTACTAATATTACAATTGGGAAAATTACTTTAAGAGTTATATATAAATCCAATGCCAAATCTTGATATTCAATTCCTTTTTTGCTGGCAAATGTTTTCAAATAAATACCTGGAAATAGCAATTGCGAAGTAGCTAAAAACAGACGTATAATTTTTTCAATTCCACTATCATCTTGGTGATGATTATGCCAAATTGAATGAATGTTACTAAGATTTTTTTGTATTGGACTAACCAACGGCTTTAAATTTTTAGCATTGCTACCCAAAAATAATTTTCGAATGGTGCGTTTCATAATTAGAATGGTTTAAAGTACAGAACAGTGTAAAGTTAAGGGTTGTTTATATAATAAATACTAATATATCTATCAAAATTCATTGATAATAATTGGCATAATTTTTTTTGAAAGTTATCATTTAAATTTTTTTTATGAATATTTAAATTGAAAACGATGAAGAAAAAGCAAATGTAATTTTTTTATAAACTATAAATTTTGTAATCTTGAATACATTTTTAAAAAATGACATTAGCTATATTAATCCTTTTATCCTATTTATTAGGTTCTATTCCTACCGCAGTTTGGTACGGTAAAACTTTTTATAAAATTGATGTTCGCGAGCATGGAAGTGGAAATGCTGGCGCTACGAATACTTTGCGTATTTTAGGTAATAAAGCTGGTTTTATTGTGCTATTCATTGATTTGTTAAAAGGTTTTTTAGCCTCCAGTTTGATATATTTTTCAGCAATAGAAGTTGGATCTCAAAATCATTTTAACTTCCAAATGGCTTTGGGTATAACAGCTGTTTTAGGTCATGTGTATCCTGTATTTGCAGGATTTAAAGGAGGAAAAGGAATTGCCACTATATTGGGCATGTGCATAGCTTTAAATTGGCAAATTGCATTAATCTGTATTTTGGTTTTTGTTACTATTGTTGCTATTACTAAATATATTTCGTTAGGAAGTATGATTACCGCTGGAATTGGGGCGATACTTTCTTTTTATTTTTATTCCAATAATGTGGTTGCAAATTGCTTTTTTTGTGCCATTGCAATTTTAGTAGTTTATACCCACAGAACTAATATTAACAGGCTTAAAGCAGGAACAGAAAACAAATTATCATTTAAAAAGAAGGAAAATCAATAATTTTTTAAAAATAAATGCAAACAGAAAAAGAACTAGAAGTTGATGTATTGGATTTAATAGACAATGGTTATAAAGTTGTTTTATATAATGACGATGTAAATACTTTTGATTGGGTGATTGAATGCCTCTGCGAAATTTGCGAACATGATGTATTACAAGCAGAACAATGTGCCATGTTGGTGCATTATAAAGGAAAAGCATTGGTTAAAAATGGTGAAGAAGAAAAATTAAAAAGTATTTGTCAAGCGCTTTGCGACAGAGGACTTTCAGCTGTTGTAGAATAAAAAAAATTCTAAAATTTAAATACGAAATTCGAAATACAAAATACAAATTTCGAAATGAGAGTTGAGATGAGAATTGTTAATCTTTCAATCTTGTAATCTTTCAATCTTTCAATTTTAAAAAATAAAAAATATGTTACACAAAGTAGTTGAAAACGCTAAAGAAGCAATAAAAGATATAGAAGACGGTGCAGTAATAATGTTAGGTGGGTTTGGACTTTGTGGCATTCCCGAAAATTCAATTACAGCATTGGTAAATAAAGGCGTTAAAAACTTAACTTGTATAAGTAATAACGCAGGTGTTGACGGTTTTGGTATTGGCTTATTACTTAACACACATCAAGTAAAAAAAATGGTTTCAAGTTATGTAGGTGAAAACGCAGAATTTGAACGTCAGTTATTAAGTGGTGAGTTAGAAGTAGAATTAATTCCTCAAGGAACTTTAGCTACTCGTTGCATGGCCGCAGGTTATGGAATGCCAGCTATTTATACACCAGCTGGAATTGGAACAGAAGTGGCTATTGGAAAAGAAACTCGTGAGTTTGACGGTCAAACCTATTTGTTAGAACACGCATTTAAGTCGGATTTTGCTATTGTAAAAGCTTGGAAAGGCGATACACACGGAAACCTAATTTTTAGGGCAACTTCTCGTAATTTTAACCCGTTAATGGCCATGGCAGGTAAAATTACCATAGCTGAAGTGGAAGAATTAGTGCCAGCTGGCGAATTAGATCCCGATATGATTCATACCCCAGGAATTTATGTAAACAGAATTTTTAAAGGTGAAAATTACGAAAAGAGGATTGAACAAATTACTACAAGAGCAAAGTAGTATTTTTTAAAAATTAAGTTTTTACCAAATTAATTTTTCTTTGTTTAAAAACGCATTGATTCCACGTTTGCAATCTTTTGTTTGGCGAGCATGAGCGTTCATTTCAGCTGCATAGTTTAAAGCATCATTCAAATTACGATTTTGTACTTCGTCAATCATTTGTTTGGTTAAAGCCAAACTTTGTTCAGATGCTCCGGTACAAAGTTTTTGAGCAAAATTAAATACGTAATTTTCTATGTCATTTGCCGCTATTACTTCATTGATAAGTTGGTAGTTTTTGGCTTGTTCGGCATTAAATAATTCTGCTGTAAGTAATAATTTTTTGGCAATTTGTTCGCCTACTTTTCTAATTAAAAATACCATAACAATGGCAGGAACAAATCCAATTTTTACTTCAGAATACGAGAATTTACTTTCAGGAATTGCAAAGCAAAAATCGCAAATACTGGCTAAGCCACAGCCACCAGCAATGGCGGCACCTGCTACTTGTGCAATCACAATTTTAGGTGATTGGTAAATCATAGTAAACAGTTCTTTTAAGTTTTTGCTGTCTGCTAAATTTTCCTCGTAAGTATTGTTTTGCATGGCTTGTAAACTTGCTAAATCAGCTCCACTGCAAAATGCTTCGCCATTAGCTTTAATAACTATTACTTTACAGTTTTCATCGCTTTCAGCTTGTGCAAAAACACTTTTTATTTGCGCTACAAATTCAAAACTTAAAGCATTGCGTTTTTCTGGTCGGTTTAAAATAATATAACCCACACGTTCCTTTACTTCAAATAAAACTAATTCGTTCATAGTATTTAAAATTATGGTTCAATATTAAAGGTAAAAGCGCCATTTTCCATCACATTATTTACATTGATATTTTTATAGCTTAAAAATTTTGAAATTGTTTGACCTTGATTTGTTTTTAGTTTGGAACTAATTATAACTGAGTCAGAATTATTTCCAAGTAAATTAGTGTCTATAAAAGTTTTTTGAGTTAAAATATTGATATAATTTGGTAGAATAGATTTGCCAATATTTAGCTTCATTTTATTCAATGATATTTGTAAATTGTTAGAAAATAGAATGGTGTCAATATCAGTAATTCCGCATGCCCAAATATGTTGTTGAATGTGAAAATGGAATTTGTCAGCATTGTTTAATAAGGAAGAATCAGCAATTAATATACTCTTTTTTCCATCAAAAATTTGCATAGCAAATGTTTGATTAATATTGTAAACAGTGATAAATTTTTGATGTTGAATTTTATAATCTTCGTAAGCATTTACCGAAAATACTAAGATAAAAAACACCAATCCCAGTTTTGCCAAGTATTGTTTTCTAGTAATAAAATAACTACTTGTATATGCTACCGCAATAAAAATAAGAATGGTTTCTATTGCATTGATTTGAATTCCTGAAATAAAAGAAAATGGAAGTTTTTCAAGCCAAAGCACAATGATATTGGTAATAAAAATAAGCCATTTTACTATCCAGCCCAAAGCCATTGCCGCGTATGTAAATATTGAAAATAACTGAGCCAAACCCGCCATAAAAATCATTGCAATGGCAATAAAAATTACAAATGTAGTCAGCGGAATGATTAATAAATTAGATACAATAAAATAAATTGGAAACTGATGGAAATAGAATAATCCTAAAGGAAATGTTGCCAATTGCGCAGCAATAGAAACCGAAACAATATTCCAAACTTCATTGCTAATTTTACTGTTAAAACTAAACCATTGTTTAAAATATTTTTGAATATTTACAATGCCAAAAACTGCTAAAAAACTTAATTGGAAACCAACATTAGCAATCATGTTACTATCAAACAAAAGCAGCACAAATGCTGATGCCGCCAAAGTATTATTTACATTGGGTTTGTTTTTTACTATATTGCCTAAGGCAACAAAACTGAACATCACACTGGCCCTTAAAATAGAAGGAGAAAGACCACATAACAATGAATATGCCCAAATAATAATCAATGAAATAATTGCTTTTAAAACCCTTTGATATGGTCGTTTGTCAAAATATTTTAGTGCCAAATTAATCAACCAAAAAATTAAACCAACATGCATTCCGCTTACAGCTAACACGTGCAATGTTCCTGTATTTGAATATGCGCGAACTAACTCTGGATCTATTTCATCATCATAACCATAAAGTAAAGCTTTGGAAATGGCTATTTCATTTACGCCTTGAACATATTTTAAAAGTGAAGCGTTGAAAAATGCTTGTGCTTGGTAAGCAATTTTCCATAAAACATTTCCACCTAAATGGTCAATTACTGCAAAATTGTTTTTGGTAATATATGCTTGTCGGTATAATTGGTTAAAAGCAAGGTAACGTTTGTAGTTAAACTCATAAGGATTTTGCGGGCCTTTAATTTCTTGACTCGTATTTTTTATAATTATGCGAGTTCCATATTTTAATTGAGCTAAAATAGTTGAATCTTTCTCAAAATATATTATCAAATTTCCATCTACTGGAATTGATTTTCCATGATTTATTACCTTTAAAACATTGGCTTTACATTTAATAGAATTTTTCCGCATTTGCCCAGGTTCATTCATTTCTATTACTAAATATTCACCATTGGTTTTGGTAAAATGAGTTTGATAGTTTAAATGATTGTGGCTTGTATGCAAAGCAATTCCACTTAAAAACAATGCAACATTAAAAAAACCACCAAAAATTTTATTGTGAAATTGATAATAAAAAACTTTCCAAATGATGAATAAAGCCAGGAATGAAATGGATAAAAGCACTGAAATAGTAATAATTGGCATTGGAAAAAACAGGTTGTATCCAATGCCAATAGTTATTGGGATTACTATTCTAACAAATGGAATTTGATGCCAAAAACCTGCAAACATAAAAACAAATTAAATTAAAATTAATTAGATTACAACATACACAATTTTAAAAAAGTGTATAAAACTGTTTATTAGTGAAACAAATAAATTGATTAGGGTGTTTATAATTGCATTAACAAATTAAAAAATTTATGGGATATTCTACATTATTATTGATTCACAGTTGGTTAAGATGGGCATTTTTATTAGCGGCATTGTATGCAATTATTCGTTCTTTAAATGGTAAAATAAATAACAAACCATTTGGAAAAGAGGAGAATACAGCGGCTAAAATTTTAATCGCTTTAACGCATACTATGTTATTATTAGGTTTAGTACTTTGGTTCTTTAGTCCAAATGTGCAACAAGCTTTTTCGCAAGGAGCATCGGTTTTTATGAAGGATAAAGTACTTAGAGCATTGGTAATAGAGCATCCGTTAACAAATATCATTGCAGTGGTGCTGATTCAATTGGGCAGAATAAAAAGTAAAAAAGCCTATGAGGATTCAAGTAAACACATGAGAAGTTTGGTTTATTATGGAATAGGTTTACTTTTAATTTTATCAAGAATTCCTTGGGGAACAAGTCCTATTTTTAGAGGAATGGAATAAATAGCTTAAAAAAACAATATTTTCAAATAGCTGTAAACCCTTGTTTACAGCTATTTGTGTTTAAAAAGTTTGATGTTTATATAGTTTTAAATTTTACATGTTTTAGTTCAATTAAAATAATCATATTTTATTAATCATTTTTCTGCTTTTTGATTCAAACAATTTTATTATTTTCGTCCGATTTTGCTAAAATCAAGATATGTCGAAAAAAGATCAAATAGATAAAAATAAATTACCAAAACATGTTGCCATTATCATGGATGGCAATGGTAGGTGGGCGAAAGGATTTGGTAAATTCAGAATTTTTGGACATCATAATGGGGTAACGGCAGTAAGAGAAACAGCCGAAGCCGCAGCTGAAATTGGAATAAAGTTTATTACTCTTTATGCTTTTAGTACTGAAAATTGGAGCAGACCCAAAAAGGAAGTGGATGCTTTGATGGAATTATTAGTTGATACCATTAGAAAAGAAACTCCAACGCTTCAAAAAAACAATATCAAATTAGCATCGATTGGTAACATGAACGATTTGCCTGCCAAATGCCAAATTCAATTACAAGAAACCATTGATGCAACTAAAAATAACAATGGATTGACAATGGTTTTAGCGCTTAGTTATAGCGCAAAATGGGATTTGGTAAATGCAGTTAAAAGCATTGCTAAGCAGGTGAAAAATAATGACATAACGATTGATGACATCAGTGACCAGTTGATAGATAGACATTTATCAACCAGCGAAATGCCAAATCCAGAATTAATGATTAGAACAAGTGGAGAACAAAGAATTAGTAATTTTTTACTTTGGGAATTAGCTTATGCTGAGCTTTATTTTACCTCCAAACTTTGGCCTGATTTTTCAAAAGATGATTTGTATGATGCCATTTATGATTATCAGCAAAGAGAACGCAGATTTGGCAAAACATCGGAACAATTAAATTCAAACTAAAAAAAGAGAAAGCGGAATAGTTGAATGCTGATTTGAAATTCAAATTGGTTTTAAAAAGTAACTAAGTACCACTTATTTCGTTATAAACAAATGATAAAAAAAATTGCAATTTTTGCATGTATAATATTTACTTTTATTAAACCAGTTTTTTCACAAACTGACAGTATAATACCAAGTAATTATGCAACGATAGATTACAGCGCGGCTAAAACATATATTGTGGCTGGTTTTGAAGTTTTGGGAACTAGCTATTACGATAAAAGTGTCATACAAATTATTTCGGGAATCACTTTAGGACAGAAAATTAAAATACCTTCCGATGACGTTACCAAAGCAATTACTTCGCTTTGGAAACAAAAATTATTTGATGATGTAAAAATTAGGGTCCAAAAAATAGAAGACGATAGAATTTGGCTGGAATTAGTTTTAAAAGAAAAACCTCGTTTATCTACTTTTAGTATCATAGGTGTTCGTAAAGGAAAAGCTGAAGATATTAGCAACGATTTGACCATAAAAGCGGGTCAAATTATTAATCAAAATTTACTGGTTACCATTGAAAGAGAAATAAAAAAATTCTTTGCTGATAAAGGTCGTTCTGATACCAAAGTAAAATTTGAATTGACAGATTATAATGGTGTAAAAAACACCAATAAATTAAAAATATTTGTAACTCCTGGCCCCAAAATAAAAATTGACCAAATAGAAATTATTGGTAACACTGCATTAACCGACAAGCAAGTAAGAGGTCAAATGAAAGATACTAAATGGAAATACCGACTATTTGCTAAATCAAAGTTCATAGATGATAATTTTACTGAAGACAAGAAGAAAATTGTAGAAAAATATTTGAGTATGGGTTACCGCGATGTTCAAATAGCTTCAGATTCTGTTTGGAGAGGAATTGATCAAAATGTGAATATCAAAATAGTGATCAATGAAGGGTTGAAATACTATTTTAGAAACATCAAGTTCATTGGAAATTCAAAATATAAAGATGAAGATTTGACCAGGGTTTTGAATATAAACAGAGGTGATATTTATGACCAAACATTGCTTGACCAACGTTTAAATATGAGTCAGCAAGGTTTAGATATCAGCACGCTTTACATGGATGATGGTTATTTGTTTTTTAGAATAGAACCAGTAGAAGTTTTAATTGAAAACGATAGCATTGATTTAGAAATTAGAATCAGTGAAGGTGAACAAGCAAGAATAAATAAAGTAACTGTTAAGGGAAATACCAAAACTAGCGATCATGTTATTTTACGTGAGCTAAGAACAAAACCAGGACAATTATTTAGCCGAAGTGATATTACTAGAAGCTTACGCGAATTAAGTCAAATTGGTTATTTTAACCCAGAAGCATTGGGCGTAAATCCAGTTCCAAATCCGGCAACTGGAACCGTAGATATAGAATATAAAGTAGAAGAACGTGCAAACGATCAAATTGAATTATCAGGAGGTTGGGGTGCAGGAATGATTATTGGAACTTTGGGTTTAACCATTAATAATTTTTCGGCTCGAAAAGTTACAAGGTCAAGTGCTTGGAATCCCATTCCAAGTGGTGATGGTCAAAGAATTTCATTAAGGGCGCAAACCAACGGAACTTTTTTTCAATCGTATTCCGCTTCATTCAGTGAACCTTGGTTAGGCGGAAAACGACCAAATGCATTAAGTGTTTCGCTTTTTCATTCTCGCCAAACAAATGGATATGCAAGTGAAGATGCTAGGAGTACGGGTTTATTTACATCAGGTTTAACAATAGGAATTGGAAAACGTTTGAAATGGCCTGATGATTATTTTGTGTTATCGTATTCGGGAAGTTTTCAGCAATACAATCATAAATATAGCGATAGTGTTGGC
>JBIILW010000234.1:0-3819 GCA_044338265.1 Bacteroidia bacterium
AACACCAACATAGGCTTAAAATCTTTTTTGAACCACATAGTGCACATAGAAAACATAGCATTTGTTTTATTATAGAGAGAAACGAAGCAATTTAGCAGTGAGATTGCTTCGTGCCTTGCAATTACACCTAAAACCGATTGACACTGGGCAGACAGACGTGACAGGTTTTTAAAACCTGTCACGTCTTTTTACAACAAAAAAAAGAGGAATTCACACAAAGTAAATTCCTCTTTTTGGTTATTGAATAATGCTAATTATATAATTAACATGGCATCGCCATAAGCTAAAAATTTGTATTTATGTTTAATGGCTTCGTTGTATGCTTCCATTAAAAAATCAAAGTCAGCAAAGGCCGCAGTAGCCATCATTAAAGTACTTTCTGGTGGATGAAAATTGGTAATTAAACAATTTGCAATGCTAAAATCATGTGGTGGAAATAAAAATTTATCCGTCCAATTGGTATTCACATTCAATCTTTTTTTAGATGATACAGCCGATTCAACAGCACGCATTACTGAATTTCCTACAGCAACAACTTTCTTTTTATTGTCAATGGCTTTGTTAACCATATTTGCTGTTTCCTGACTAACACTAAAGTACTCAGAATCCATTTTATGCTTTGTTAAATCTTCCACTTCTACTGCTCTAAAAGCACCAAGGCCGTTATGTAAAGTAACATCGGCAAACTGTGCACCTTTAATTTCTAAACGCATCATTAACTCTTTAGTAAAATGTAAACCAGCAGTTGGTGGAATTACAGCACCTATTTCTTTTGCAAAAATAGTATTGAATCTTTCTTTATCTATTTTTTCAACAGGGCGATTTAAGTATTTTGGAATAGGCATTTCACCTAATTTTTCAATTAATCTCCATAATTCTTCATCAGAACCATCATGTAAAAATCGAATAGTACGTCCGCGAGAAGTAGTATTATCTACCACTTCAGCAACTAAATCGTCATCGCCAAAATATAATTTGTTACCAACACGTATTTTACGAGCAGGATCAACCAATACATCCCATAACTTTGATTCTTTATTCAACTCACGCAATAAAAAAACTTCAATTTGAGCGCCAGTTTTTTCTTTACTTCCATACAAACGAGCAGGGAAAACTTTGGTGTTATTTACGATAAATGTATCGCCTTCGCCAAAGTATTTTAAAATGTCTTTAAATGTTTTGTGTTCAATTTTGTGTTTTTTTCTGTCTAACACCATCATTTTTGCTTCATCTCTGTTTTCTGCCGGATATTTGGCAATCATCGAATCAGTAATGTTGAACTTAAATTGTGATAATTTCATTATATAATAGAAGTTAATCCTTAGTTTTAGTTTTATATAAGCAGTTTTAAGGCTAAATAAGTAAAAATTTTCGGACTGCAAAAGTAAGGTTATATCAAAAAAAGTCAAGTTTTATTTTCAGTAATGATTTTAGGTATTTATATGGGCAAAATCTTATCCAATATTGTATAATAAAATTCATTAGTAAATATTTAGAAATGCTTTTATATTCGCAGCATATAATTTTAAAATAAACAAATGAAAAAATTAACTATTGCATTAGCATTGGTAGCAAGTTTAGGTTTAACAGCTTGTCATTATGGTGTAGAAGAAGCTACTAAAACACTTGAAACAAACGATTTGTATAAAGGTGATAAAAAAGATTATTCAACCAATCGTGGTAATGATGGTGTAAGACCAAGTGAAGAAACTAATAAAGTAGCTGGAGCAGAAACTACAGTTGCACCCGCCGATACTACTAAAAAATAGTTTGTCGGAAAATATATTTATATCAGTAAACAGTAACAAGCATCAAAAATATGAGGAGTTATTACCTCAATTAAAGTATTTGCTTTTACCCTCTGATGATTTGATAGCCAACCTTGCTAATTGTTCAGCTGCTTTAAAAACAGTGTTTAACTTTTGGTGGGTTGGCTTTTATTTGGTTAAAAATAACCAATTAATTTTAGGTCCGTTTCAAGGGCCAGTTGCCTGTACCACCATTCAACTAGGAAAAGGAGTTTGCGGAGCAAGTTGGCAACAATCAGCAACGATTATAGTTGAAAATGTAAATGATTTCCCTGGGCATATTGCATGTAGTAGCGCTAGTCTCTCAGAAATTGTAATTCCAATCATTTTAAATAATGAAGTAGTTGCAGTCTTAGATGTTGACAGCGAGTACCTCGCTCATTTTGATGAGATAGATAAAAAATATTTAGAAGAATTAGCCATTTATTTGGCTGAATTATTCAACAAAAAAGCAGACTAAAACTTAGTCTGCTTTTTTGTTGAAACGTCATTGCGAACTCGCCAAAGCGTTAGAAGCAATCTTATAAAACTAAACAGAAAGATTGCTTCGTACCTCGCAATGACGTAAATAGAATGAATTTAGTTTTTAAAAAACTCAATTACCTTTTCAGCTAATTCAATGCCAATTCGGTTTTGAGCTTCTTTGGTACTTCCTCCAATATGTGGACTTAAGCTTACATTATCGTGTTTTAAAATATCCATATTTACAGGTGGTTCTTTTTCAAAAACATCTAAACCTGCAAATCCAACTTGGCCAGAGTTTAAAGCTGCTAATAAATCAACTTCGCTTATTACTCCACCTCTTGAACAATTTACCAAACCAACACCACGTTTCATTTTTGCCATTTTCTCGGCATCAACAATGGCTTTATCGCCTTCGTTAAATGGTAAATGGAAAGTGATAAAATCAGCATGAGTTAACACACTTTCATCGCTTACCGTATTGATAGTAACTTTTATGCGAGAGTTCAAACCAAGTGCTGGTAAATTTAAACTTAAGTCTACTTTTTCTACATAAGGATCAAAAGCCAATACTTGCATTCCAAGTCCAATAGCCATTTTTGCAACTTCTTGCCCAATGCGACCAAAGCCAAAAATTCCCATTGTTTTGCCTTGCAATTCAATGCCATTAGAAGCTACTTTTTTCAAATCATTGAATTTTGTATTTCCTTCGTTAGGCATTACTCTATTGGTAATTTGAATCAATCGCGCAGCTGAAAATATATGGGCAAACACTAATTCAGCCACACTTACCGATGAAGATGCTGGAGTATTTACTACTTTAATGCCTTTATTTTTTGCATATTCAATGTCAATATTATCCATACCAACACCACCTCTGCCAACTAACTTTAAATTAGGACAAGCATCAATTAATTCTTTGCGAACTTTAGTGGCACTACGTACCAAAATAGCATCAAAATTGTTTAACTCAGTGATTAAATTTTCTTGCGCAATTTTATCAGTTATAACAGTAAAACCTGCTTCTTCTAAAATTTTTTTTCCATTGGCATCAATGCCATCATTTGCTAATATTTTTATCATTTTTTTGTTTTAATTATAAGATTACAAGATTGAAAAATTGAAAGATTACAAAGTTGAATTAGATTGTTTGTTTAAATTCATCATTCAACATCCAACATTCAAAATTACATTTTACTTGCTTCAAATTCTTTCATGGTTTCTACTAAAACTTGAACACTTTCTATAGGTAATGCGTTGTATAAACTAGCACGTAACCCACCCACAGAGCGATGTCCTTTTAAGCCACTTAAATTTTTGCTTTCGCAAAGTTTTAAAAATTCTGCTTCATGTTCTTTATTGGTTGTAACAAAATTTACATTCATGCGGCTTCTGTCTTCTTTAACTACAGTTCCTTCAAATAATGGGTTTCTGTCAATTTCAGCATATAACAAATCAGCTTTAGCTTTGTTACGAATTTCCATGGCTTCTAAACCCATTTCTTTGATCCAACGTAAAGTATGCATGCATACAAATATGGCAAATACAC